>SORU01000118.1 GCA_004402915.1 Fidelibacterota bacterium MT.SAG.2 | reverse complement strand
TGTCTATCTTTTTATCGGCGATCTTATGCTGAAATCTTCCATCTTGCGGCAAGCGGACTTGGAAAGATGAAGTTCGGTAAACCATTCGCTTTCGGACCTTTTATCGCTCTCGGAGCGCTGGTCAGCGGTATTTGGGGTGACAGGTTAGTGAACGCATATTTAAGATGGGCGTTCGTTTGAGTTGATAATGAAAAATTGGAATTAACAAGGATATGAGATGACGGCAAGAGTAAGCAACTTGATAGGCGATATCTTACTGAGAGAAAATAAGATATCAAAAGAAGATCTTGAGAAGGGATTAGAACTACAGTCAGATTCAAATGAAAATCTCGGCGATATACTTATAAAAGAAAATATCGTTTCGGAAGAGTCTGTAGCGGAAGCCCTCGGAATTCAGACAAAAATGCCTTACTTGGATTTGGAAGATTTCAGCATTGATATCGAAACTCTTAAAATACTTAAAGCGAAGGATGCCCGTAAGTTCAAAGCGATGCCGATATTCATAATTGATGAAACGTTGACGGTGGCAATCAGCGACCCTTCAGATGTTCTTATTATTGACGAAATTACAAGAGCAACGCTCTTGGATGTAGAACCTGTTCTCTCCACTCCGAGCGCCATAGAGAAAGCTTTAGACTCATATTACGGCACCGGCGAATTGATGAAGAGCAGGTCTACTACGGAGGAAGCGGCAGCTGAATTCAAGGATTTCGGAGCTGACACAGATGCTGAAGATGTGTCGGTAGTACAGATGGTCGACATGATAATCAATCAAGCCGTAAAGACATCCGCTTCGGATATCCATATTGAGCCACGTGAGCATGAATTGCGAATTCGATACAGGGTGGATGGAGCACTACAGGAAGTTTTTACTCCGCCTAAGAAGTTACAGTCAGCCATTATCTCTCGAGTGAAGATCATGGCTTCTTTGGATATCGCCGAAACACGCTTGCCGCAAGATGGAAGATTTCAGCATAAGATCGCCGATAAAAAGATAGACA
>SORU01000117.1 GCA_004402915.1 Fidelibacterota bacterium MT.SAG.2 | reverse complement strand
GCTCTAAGGGTACAGTGCATAAACATCTGAAAAATCTTTTGGAAAAGGGTGTTATCACCAAGGAATGGAATCGGAGTCGCTCGGTGGAGATCGTTCCGGAATCGACAGAAGGTAGATCAGTCTCTCTCCCACTGCTTGGATTGGTTGCAGCGGGGCAGCCGATTGAAGCGATAGAAAATTCATCTGAAACGATAAGTGTGCCGGAAGATATGATAGGATTCGGAAGTCACTATGTTCTTAAAGTTCGTGGAAATTCTATGATAGACGAACAAATTCGTGATGGTGATTATGTAATTGTAGAAGAGCGTGAAGCTGCGGAGGTCGGTGAAACTGTTGTAGCGTTAATTGGCGGAGAGGAGGCGACGATAAAAAAATATTATCCTGAAAAGGGAAAAATAAGACTTCAACCTGCGAACGATAAAATGTTACCGCTTATAATTCCTGCCCACAATGTTCAAATACAAGGCGTGGTAATTGGTATTCTAAGAAAGTACAATTGACCGTTTTTATGAGGCGAACTATTATAGCCCATCTCGATCTTGATGAATTCTATGTTGCGGTTGAAAGGATAAAGGATCCAAGTTTAAAAAATAAACCGGTCGTTGTTGGAGGAAGCCCCACAGGCAGAGGCGTTGTTTCATCTGCTTCCTATGAAGCCAGAAAATATGGGATACGTTCAGCAATGCCGATGTATCAAGCGATGAAGCTCTGTCCGCATCTAATTCGAGTAGGTGGTAAGTTTCGTGAGTATTCGAAATATTCTAGCTCTGTATTTGGTATCGTAGGGGAGTATTCAGAATTTGTAGAAAGGACGGGTATTGACGAAGGTTATATTGAATTGACAGATTCCGTAGTTAAATTGAATAAAACAGCTTTACAGTTAGCCGAAGAGATCAAACAAAGAATCGACAAAGATGTCGGTCTTTCGGTATCATTTGGGATAGGTTCAAATAAGATGATGGCAAAAATTGCATCTAAGCACGCGAAACCAAATGGAATTTTAG
>SORU01000116.1 GCA_004402915.1 Fidelibacterota bacterium MT.SAG.2 | reverse complement strand
GAGATGTGTATAAGAGACAGTTACCGGATCTATTAATTTTTTTAACGTCATCAGAATATTGCAGTTCTCCGGATTTCTGGAAATCCTCATCGAGCAGCTCGCTGTAACCAATAATCGCATTTAAAGGAGTCCTTAGCTCATGACTCATATTTGCGAGAAACTGACTCTTTATTTCGCTAGCTTCTTCGGCTTCCTCCTTGGCGCGCATAAGATCATTTTGAGTGTTTCGTAGTTCTGATAGATCCCTGACAATACCGGTGAAGAGCCGTTTGCCACCAATATTCACTTCGCTAACGGCAAGATACAACGGAAATTCAGAGCCATCCTGGCGTTTACCCGAGACTTCTCTTCCTATCCCTATTATCTTTTTCTCCCCTGTGGTTCGATAATTCTTTAGGTAGCCGTCGTGCTCATCAGTATAAGGTGTCGGCATCAGAATCTTTACGTTTTTGCCAATAATTTCTTCCGCTTTATATCCGAACAGACGTTCTGTCGCTTTATTTACCGACTCAATGATCCCCAGCTCATCAATGGTGATGATGCCATCTACAATTGTTTCTACCACACTGCGAATACGACTTTCGCTGCGTGCTAATTCAACGGTACGCTCCTCCACCAGATGTTCTGTTCTAATTATATTGTACCGACTCGACAGATAATAAAAAGCAATGAAGATCGTGAATATGAAGCCTGTCGACAAAAGAGCCCATCCATAATATTGCTGATAGAGCGTTGACGTCAACTCGGTTGCATCTAACCTAACGGACCATTGACGATCGGCTATGTTAAAACTGACTATTTGTTCAAACCGCTCTTGATAATCCCCTGATTGAGACACAGGTGAGGAATCAAGTGTTGCAGGATCAGCATCCGCAGACTTGAGAAAATGGAGAAGTTGCATGTCGAGCGGGGCAGAGTTATCTATTACGGTGACATTAACATTGGTGTAACGATCTTTGATCGGAGCAAGAGTTGATGGAGCGAAGGCAGCTCTTCAAAA
>SORU01000115.1 GCA_004402915.1 Fidelibacterota bacterium MT.SAG.2 | reverse complement strand
CCTCGATAATGTTTTTCATCGGTTGAGAGTCCGAAATCCACTCCATTCGGGAAGAGCCTCGCTTGCGTACCCCCTCCGATAGCTATCGGCTTACCCGGTTCGCCCGTTACTTCTTCCCAAACTTCAAGAAGCGTTTTGACGAACTTGCCGTCTGTCGGAACGAAATGATACGGGCCGAGCGTCATTGAAAGAGACAAAGCGGAGCTGAACTCCTTGTTGATTTTATCTATCCGCTTGTTTACCGCTGCTTCTACCTGTTCAGCCGTGATTCCTCTCGGCGCTCTGATATTCACGAGCGCGGTCGGATTTCCGTCCTCGACACTGATGATCGCTAAATTGGTCGTCATAGAACCCATCACGGAATCGGTGTGGGCGATTCCCCATGATGCGCCGTCCGTTTCGGTGCCGATATATCTGCCGAGGTGCATAGTGAGCACGCCCCAGCTGTTCGGCGTCAGGTCGAGCGATGCGAGAAATGCGGTAAGGTCGCCTAATGCGTTATGACCGCTTTCGGGCGAGGCGGAGTGACCGCTTGCTCCGTGCGCGATCAGTTTCACATTGCCTTTTTCCGAAGTGAGAGTGAATCTGGCAGGCGGATTTTCGCTTTCCCACGCGCGCGCCAATTCTGTCAGCCTGTTAAGCGAATTGGTCACTCCGGCAACAATTGCCTCCCCTTTTTCGGGAATAATTGAACCTCCGAATCCACCCGACATCGAAAGCACAGTCCATTCGCCTTTTTTCTTGCTCATGCTGATTTCGCCGGAAGTGAGCGTCAGCAGTCCGTATCCTTTTTGCGCGTGCGTCACGGGATATTCGCCGTCTATTCCTATGGTATATTCATGTTCGGGCGCGCGTTCCTGATAATACGATATCTCCTCCCAGCTCGATTCCTCTCCGTTCGAAATGATAAGTTTCAACGTATGATTGAACTCCCACCCTGTGTCCTTCAGCGCCTTGAGAACGTAGTAGGTCATTACCACCGCGCCTTTATCGTCCTGCGTGCCTCTGCCGATTATCTTACCGTCGA
>SORU01000114.1 GCA_004402915.1 Fidelibacterota bacterium MT.SAG.2 | reverse complement strand
CCCCCATCGACAGACGGTTTAACCCCTCTGTTAGTTGAGATATATCAGAACCCGGAACAGATTATCGTACCGTAAACTAATTAACACCTAACTGTGCCTGGCGCTTAAGAACCGTCAGCATACAAAGGAGGACATTAATTATGTCAACATTTGCAGATTATGATAGGGCGCGCTTTAACCAAACCCTGCATGATTCGGTGACCTCCGGTGATATGCGGAAGATTGCAATAGAGATCTCCCCATACATCAAGGTCAGGACTTACGAGAACTCTTTTCAGGAAGCGATCCTGAGAACTCGTCAAGTTCAACCATCGGAATTAATCCCCGAACCTGGCTCTAATGATACGTTCTACGTATTCGGTCAAGTAGAGCAGCCGACAAAAACTGCCGTAGTTGTGAATTTCAGAGGACAGGCAACGGAGTGGTATCCAGCCGGTCGTAGGTTCAAAATTCCGATAGGAAAACACCTCACTAAAGTCTCGCGTAAGAACGAGGATGAGCTGTTAGCATGGGACTATGACCTGTTCCAGGACCTCAACGACAAGGATATCTGGGAGCTTCATTGGCTCAGAGATCTTAAGTTCTTGTATGCCTGTATGGCTTCAGTAGTCCAGAGTAGTAAGTGGAAAGAGTTTCCGCTTACAGGATCTCTGACTGTTGTACGCCCGGACAAGATCCATTTCAATGAGTCACAGAACTTATTGGAATCCGGAACACGAACTGGAGTTCCATCGAAAGACACTTTGAAGGCGACGAAGCATCTTATGTCATCGACCTTCTATAACGATCTCGCGTTACTGGAATCTGAGGGCGCTGGTGGTGATTTGGTTTCTGACATCACGATCAACGGCTATCCTGCGTCGAAGGTCTTGGGGATAAGTTATATCAGTTCCATCAAGAACTTCATGTTTGTCCAGGTAGATCCGGTTGCGATTATCACATATACTGGCGTGGCGGTACAGAGTGATACCATCACGGTCGATGGAAAAGTATTTACGGCAGAAGCGTCACCGGCCGTTGGTACTGATTACGACATCAAGGGC
>SORU01000113.1 GCA_004402915.1 Fidelibacterota bacterium MT.SAG.2 | reverse complement strand
AGCTACAACGATTTTCGAGAGGCATTACCGGGAATAAAAATCGTTCAAGTTATTCATGTGATAAATGAAGAATCAGTGCAGCAGGCAATTTCTATAGCTTCTCATGTCGATAGCATACTGCTTGATTCAGGAAATCCAACTTCAGAAGTCAAGAAATTGGGAGGAACCGGAAATACACATAATTGGAGTCTGAGCAGAAAAATCGTTGATGCCGTAGCCGTTCCCGTTTGGTTAGCCGGTGGTTTAAATCCTGAGAACTGCTTAGATGCTTTTGAAAAAGTTTCTCCGTTCGGACTGGATGTGTGCAGCGGTGTTAGGACAGATGGGTTGTTAGACGAACAAAAACTATCAAATTTTATGGCGATTTTATCTTAGAATTGGTGCTTGATTATGATATCGAACAGCTCTTGCACGCTATTTGCTTCAAAATCCGGTTGAGTATTCCATTCAACGTTATCAATTCCGGTCCCATATAGCACTCCAATGCTTAAGACTTCCAAATCCGCTAAAATTTGATTTGCTCTTGCAGCGCATTGGATATCCATTTCGTGATCACCAATGTAGAATATAATGCCATCTTCAGAATCCGTTAAATCTTTTATGCAGCTTATCAATCCATCCGGTTCAGGTTTTTGCATATCCAATGCTACTTCTTCATATCCGCTGATATGACCAAAATATTTTATTAGTCCATCACTTTTTAATTGACGTTCGATATTACTTTTTGAATTTTGCGAGACTATCCCTTGTGGAACAGTACCGATCGAATTCATTCCCTCACGGATTCCGGCAAAAACATTTACCGGCGTAGAATCATTCAGCTGATACACTGTCCAAAGAGATCCCGCTTCATTTACCTGTTCTTTGTTCAGTTCAAACTCTTCCCGATAAAATTTTCTCCAATTCGAAGATTCCATAGTTGCACGATGGTACTTCTCCAAATCAGTAAGCATAGGAAATTCGTCTGCACTTTTCTTTGTGATCTCTTCGACTATTTTCCGTGTGACACTGAGATTCTTCTGTCTCGAATCAACAAGAGTACCGTCATAATCCCATAT
>SORU01000112.1 GCA_004402915.1 Fidelibacterota bacterium MT.SAG.2 | reverse complement strand
ATGTATTCATCCTGGCTTAAGTCAGCAATTTCAGAAAAAAAGATACTTGATCTCTTGTTTGTATTATGCGTTACCCGAGGGACAATAACTTTCAATATGTAAATCGTTGAAACCATGAAGGTTATCATGAATAGAGAAAACAATGATATTACAAGCATATCCCCGTCATGATAAGCATCGTTTATGTCTCCGACCTGAGTTCGAAGAAATGCCAACATTACAAGCTTAAATGTAATAATCGCCGTTGCTTTGCTATCCCCAAATCTGACCTGATCCTGCAACTCAGTATGAGTATTTAGCAGTAAATCTATTTTACGATCCACTCATCTCCGTATATTTTATTTATGATTATCGGCATTCTCTCGGAAATACTAACTCCCGCTATTTTCCTTCGAGGAAAGAAATTCTACTATTTTCTGAACATTTTTATTGATCTTCATAGTGTGCCAATAAATTCCCAGAGATGTAATAATCATTACCCATACAAGAACTATAATATAATTGTTCACTATTGCCTCCTGATAGTTTATAAAAGTGATGCACCAATAAGATATTCTCGCCAAGTCGAGAAGTCAAGGTTGGCGGTCGCTGAATAAATTCTTAAATTTTTCTCGGTTCTATACCTCTTGGAAGTTGATTTTTTGCTGTGTTTAGGTTACTATTCCGTTCGTGAACTGTTCAATGCAAATTAATCGTCAATATCGATGGAGTTCAGATGGCGCCTGTAGCTGATGCGCGACACAATGTTTCTTATTTAGTTGTTTGTCCTCATCCTGATGAATGCGGGTTCGGTTGCGCTCCCATAAATGGCAAATATTTGATCACTCAGTCCCATTGGGAAGTCATTAAGAATGATGATGTGATGCGGGAAGAGTTCAAAAAACTTTCAGCAGTTAAATTCGGCAAAATTAAAACCGTCGGATCTGTTTAACTCTCTTCTTCGATAAGCCCTTCTAAACGAAGCCGGGTCATGTTGAGTCTTCGGAAGAAACATTAGAATGTTTACGATCACGAGATATAATAGGAGCAGCACATATATCCAAACCCAGATGAAGAACGAATAGATGCCCGTCACTGTTTTTCTTTGATC
>SORU01000111.1 GCA_004402915.1 Fidelibacterota bacterium MT.SAG.2 | reverse complement strand
CGCTGAGAGGATATCAAGAGGAGACAAAGATCTTAAACAAAATATCCTTTCTCTATCATATACGACATATTGCTCAGCTTTTTCGCGTAAGTATGAACTCTCTGTCGGAGAGTTGGTAAATTTCATGCAACATAGAGCTGGCGAACTCAGACGCTGCAAGCTTCGGCATTTTGGAAATAAAGGATATAACGGAACAAAGGATGTTTATTCAAAGTTGAGATACTACAATGAGGATGTTAAGTTGTTACACCTGAGTGGATCAGAAGGCAGCGATGATGTATTGATGGGCTCCTTCCACAGAAGGAACATACCGCTCGCTGATGATATCGCATTCAAGATAGATTTCAAGAACTTCCTTACAGGACTAACGGAGAGAGACCGATCTATTCTCATCAGAAGAATGGAAGGTTATCAGGTGAAAGAGCTTTCGTCACTTTTCAACAGTTCACCATCAACTATATCCAAATGTTTAAGGAGGATCGGTAAAGAGATAACACTCTCTTTAAATATTCCAAAAGATCTGGCTATCTCCTTTGGAGTCGCTTGATCAGAAGAGTACAAATTTAAAAGGGGTAAGATTTATTACTCCTTTTTTAATTTGAACATGATTACGTAACAAAACAATTGGTGATTGACCTATAACCAGGTATATAGGAGATTGAAAAAGTACTATAAAATTGCTGGTATAAAAAATGCCTTAGTTCATACGTTACGAAAAACATGCGGAGCTATTCTCATTCAGAATGGTGTAGATATCTATCGCGTGAGCAAGTGGCTCGGACATTCAACAGTTTCCGTTACTGAAAAGCATTATATCGATCTCCTAAAAAGTGATTACGAAGATCTATCCATTCTTCTCGATCAATCTGCTTCAAAATATCTCTAAAAACAGTTGCCATATAATTGCCAAAATGGAGACCAAACCAGACCAATAGAGACCATATGGCGTACGACGAAACCGTGAATATCTTCACATAATGAAACAATGAAACCCACTGTTATCAACACTTACAGTGGGTTTATTTTCGCGGAGGGCGAGGGATTCGAACCCCCATTCCCTTGCGGGAAACGGTTTTCAAGACCGCCGCATTACCGTTCTGACCAGC
>SORU01000110.1 GCA_004402915.1 Fidelibacterota bacterium MT.SAG.2 | reverse complement strand
AGGTATATCAAGGCGGTAAAGGATGGATATATTCTAATCACATTCGGTTAGAAAAAGAGGACAGTAATGAATCGTAAAAGAAGTATAAATGAAAAGTGCGGCGTATTCGGGATTTACGGACACCCTGAGGCGTCCACGATCACGTATCACGGATTATTCGCTCTCCAGCACAGGGGGCAGGAATCGTCGGGTATTGTCTCCACAGATGGTAAAAAATCGTATAAACATCTTGGAATGGGACTGGTTGCAGAAATTTTTTCGGACCCTGACACGCTCGTTCAATTGAAGGGGTCTATTGCAGTCGGACATAATAGATATTCAACTACAGGCGCCTCCAAAGTTGCGAATATTCAGCCGCTTGTTTTTAATTTGCAGGACTATCAGTTAGCGATCTCTCACAATGGTAATCTTGTAAACACTACTCCTTTACGAAAAAAACTGATGAAGGAAGGCACCATCTTTCAGACTACCACCGATACAGAACTCTTGGTCCACCTGATCGCAAAGAGTAAAAAAGAATCTATTGAAGATAAGATAAGAGATGCTCTTTCGCTTGTTAAGGGCGCATATTCAATTGTCATGATGACGTGGGATAAGTTGATTGCATTCAGGGATTCTCATGGATTTAGACCGTTATGTGTCGGAAAATTGGGTGATAGTTACATCTTCGCGTCGGAATCGTGCGCTTTCGATCTCGTGGAAGCAGAATATATTAGAGATGTCGAACCGGGTGAAATAATTGTTGTTGATGAAAACGGACTGCACTCTCACAAGGGTGAGAGCACGCCGAAATATTGCATATTTGAATATGTATATTTTTCCCGTCCCGATAGCCGTGTGTTCGGCGAATTCGTTGATAAGACACGCAGAAAGTTAGGTAAAAATTTAGCAGACGAATCGGATATAATGGATGCGGATATCGTTATTTCGGTTCCTGACAGCAGTAATACGGCAGCTTTGGGATATTCTTCTCGTTCAGGAAAAAGGTTTGAAATCGGATTGATTAGAAATCATTATATAGGAAGGACATTCATAAATCCGAGACAGGAACAGAGGGATTTTAGTGTAAAGATAAAGTTCAATCCTGTAGGGGGAGTATTAAAAGGCAAAAAAGTAATAGTTGTAGAG
>SORU01000109.1 GCA_004402915.1 Fidelibacterota bacterium MT.SAG.2 | reverse complement strand
GGGTGCAGCCTCAGGAATCTCAGGTATTGTGTTCGGGCAGCGCTATATTTCCCCTGCTTATAAAACTTCTCCGCTACATCACCTGCCGTCTTTTTGCCCCCAAACAGCATCCCGAGAGTAACTGTTACACCAAAATGTGAAAGATCGATCTCGCTGATGTCGGCAACATCCTGAGGATCATCAAGCGTTGTAATACGGAGGTCCGTGTACTTAAATTCAAATCCCAGTCCTATTCGTGAAGATTGCTCGCTTGCGAGAAGTATTTGGGTTCCAATGGCGAATCCAAGCGGATTTGAAGTGCCGCTCAAGTATGTAGAACCCTCTTTGCTGCGATATAGATCGGCTTTAGCGTATCCATAGCTTATTTGCCCGTAAAGAAGCAGTCTGCTTCCGATCGAAAAGTTCAAAGTTTCATTCAGATTGTATTCGACTACTTTGGGAGAAAACGCCGGGGTTCCTTTAAACTCCGTTGCTAACCCCGGATCAGCTGGCAATGATGGAAATTCAAGAGCGTATAAATAGCTAATGGAAAATCCTGTTTGCAGATCAAACATGCTCTGTTTCCAAAAATATCGTGTGAAATTGAATTTCGCAAAATCAAGTGTATACACGGTAGCCAATCTCGAGCTGCTTATCCCTAACGCTCTTTCAGTTGAAGAGTGATTGAACCGTTCGATACCTGCTTTAAGATCAAATATCGTCACGCTGATTGGAGTCTGATACCTGCTCTTCTTAAATCCAAAGAATTGTCCCTCCAGAGGTGATGCCTGAAGAATTATCAGAAACAGGGTCAGATAGATATAATGTTTACGATTCATCATGAAGTGTTAATATATGGACGTATGTTTAATAATATCAACATATAACACAATTATTTCAACTTTTCTCCCAACATCCTTGATTTAATCTAACAAAACAGATATCTTGATTCATAGGGAAAGTAGTCTTAAAGAGGGACAGCGTTGGAAATACTGATTGGAATAATTTTTTGGATCGTGCTCGTTATCGGTGTTGTGGTAACGCTTTTCGGCATTCCGGGAACTTTCATCATAGCTGCAGCTACGCTGCTTTACTCTATGCTCACTGATTTTTCAGGTATCAGTTGGGTTCTGATATTTCTGCTCTTTGCAATAGCCGTATTACTCGAATTTCTCGAGTTCTCCTTGTC
>SORU01000108.1 GCA_004402915.1 Fidelibacterota bacterium MT.SAG.2 | reverse complement strand
ACAAATCCACTATAAAATATGGTATCGGGCAGAGTTGTATCGCCCGGCGCAGGCTCGCCACCGTCAAGGATAACTTCAGCGCCAGCCCCGGTAATTATCACACCCTCATTGTCAGTCAAGAACAATGCGGAATCAAGATATATCACCGTGCCGCTGTCGATGGGAAACACTGCGGGATCAAATGTTATTGTTTGTACTCCAACAGCCGTATTAGCCGCTTCCACGGCTTCTCGAAGTGTTATTACTCCGGCAGCCACTGTATCCGCACTGCTCGTCACTACGGTTTGCGCATTGACGGAGATTGTAAAAACCAGTAAAACTAATGATAAAGACAGTAACAATGTTCTCATGTGATCCTCCATTATTATTGTGATTTATTTGAGCTCTTTCCCTCAATACCCAATTTATTTGATGACCGGCTGTCAGAAAAGAACCAAAAAGTATAGGTATTAGATTTTGAATATAGTAAATCCGACTCTGATAGTAAAGAAAATATTATTACCTGTTTTGAGTACTTTTTTTGCGATTTTTTAAATCAATCGGATTCCTTCTCTTTTTCAAATGAAAAATCCAGTTCAGACTCTTCACCCGCTTTCACGGTTACCGGAACAAATTTTTCACCAAGCAATTCCTGCCAGATATTCAGTCTGTATGTGCCGGGGGGAACACCACTGAGGCTGAACCTGCCTGCGGAATCCGTAACAGTATAATATGCGTGCTCAGCCACAATGAACCATGCGCTCATCCAACCGTGCACGTCACACCGTACCTGCACTTTTTCAGGCTTCTCAAGTGTCAAAGTGAGTTTTTTCTTGAACCGCGGCTGCGCTAAATTAACTGACCGGTTTAGTTTTCCATATGTGTGGATGTTGTGAAGAATTCCATCATTGTTTAAAACAGTAATCTGCCGGTTCACCGGAACGATAAGGATATGCGGATTATAGGCGCAAACTTTCTGATCAAGCACAAATTCGGTTCCGAGCGAATCAATAGACTTGCCCCCATTAACACTGTCCAGTGAGATAACTACATTTTTGATACCACCATTTTCCCCGATAATAAGCCTATCATCATAATGGTCTATCTTTGCACATACCTTAACATCTTTTATGACCATCAATTTGACCGGTTTCGGGACTTCACCTGAATAAGTGATCCGACCGCGAATTATTGCTGTATCGCTCTTGTT
>SORU01000107.1 GCA_004402915.1 Fidelibacterota bacterium MT.SAG.2 | reverse complement strand
TGTTGTTTCCGGCGGTACGGATGTGCATCTTGTATTATTGAATCTTACTAATAAAAATATTACCGGAAAAGCAGCCGAAGAAGCGTTGGAGGCTGCAAATATCACTACAAATAAGAATATGGTTCCTTATGATGAACGTAGTCCTTTTGTTACGAGCGGGTTGAGGATCGGCACGCCTGCCCTGACAACCAGAGGAATGAAAGAAGATGAGATGAGGCTCATTGCAGACCATATTAATAAAATTATATCGAACCCCGATGATTCATCGGTTCGAAGAGACGTGAGGATCTCAATCGGGGAGATTTGTGAAAAATTTCCATTATATGATTACCTCGTGTAAATATGGGAGGAGATTGATTTGAGGTGTGTATATTGCGATTCATCCGATACTAAAGTCGTCGACTCGAGAGGGGTTCAGAGCGACAACGCCATAAGAAGGAGACGTGAGTGCGAATCATGCAATCGCCGTTTTACTACTTATGAGTATATTGAAAATACCCCTGTCATGGTTGTAAAAAGCGATGGGAGACGGGAAAGCTATATGCGTCAAAAAGTTGAGAAATCAATCCAGATAGCTTGTAACAAACGACCGGTATCGTTAGAACAGATCGATTCGATAATCAATGATGTAGAGCTTGAGTTGGGTACATTAGGCAGGAGAGAAGTACCCGTGCGTATCATCGGCGAGACTATCATGAAGAAACTAAAAGGGACTGACGAAGTAGCGTTCATACGATTCGCGAGCGTTTACAGAAAATTCAATGATGCGCAGGAATTCATCTCGGAGATCCACAAGCTTAATTGATGAATGAATTTCTTGACATCCGTGGGGATGTCAGGTATAATTACACTGCCGAATATATGGGGCTGTAGCTCAGTTGGGAGAGCGCTTGAATGGCATTCAAGAGGTCGTCGGTTCGATCCCGTCCAGCTCCACAATGATACCAACGCTTTCAGAGATTCGGCTAATTTACAATATTGACTACTTGATCCAATTGTGGCAGTATTGTGGCATGAATATGAATCATACTGACCCATTTAGACCCATACTGAAGCACAAATAGCATAATCTCTACATTTAAAAACGTTGCTATATAAACGTTACAAATACATTGTAAAATATCATCAAGAGTTTAAATATTGATGACCTCTTGAATACCAATCAAGAGGTCATCACATATCCCCCAGTCAAGTGCTACATAAATATTCGTTTA
>SORU01000106.1 GCA_004402915.1 Fidelibacterota bacterium MT.SAG.2 | reverse complement strand
GCTCAGAAAGTATTTGGAGGAACATAAATCGGCTGGAGGTACAAGTTTATTAGTGACTCACAACCTGCAAAGAGGTTTTGAATCAGCAGACCAACTGGTAATAATGTCCGAAGGGAAAATTGTGTGGAAGAGCGACTCCTCCTCGCTTTCATTAGAAGAATTTAAAGAGATCTACTCGAAAAACGCTTTGGAAAGCGCTTAATGAGGCATCTTTCACAGCTTTCAGCGCTCTTGCGAAAGGATATACTCATAGAGCTCAAGTCACGGGAAACAGTTATTTCGATGCTGCTATTCTCTCTACTTGTAATAATAGTGTTTAACTTTGCCTTTGAAGCCGACAGAGCTGTCTTGAAAAAGATCAGTCCCGGGCTGTTATGGATAACATTCCTTTTTTTCGGAGTATTGGGGCTAAATCGTTCATTCACTTTGGAAAAAGAGAACGACAGCCTTCAGGGGACCCTCCTTGCTCCAATAGACAGAAGCGTCATTTATCTTGGAAAATTTCTCAGCAATCTTTTATTCATTCTGTTCGTGGAACTTATAACCCTTCCTCTGTTCACACTCTTTCTGAATGTGGATCTACTGTCGAACATTGTCGAACTTCTGCCGATTCTTTTGTTGGGGAGTATAGGGTTTATTTCTGTCGGAACGCTATTCAGCGCAATGGCGGTAAACACTAAAATGCGGGAGATAATGCTGCCTCTCCTATTATACCCGATAACCACGCCGGCGTTCATTGCTGCCACAAAATGCACATCGGCAATTTTAAGAGACCAACCCTTAGAATCTTATTCCAATTGGCTTAGTATCCTGATTTTATTTGATTTGGTGTTTTTAGTAACATCATTTCTTATATTTGAATTTGTGGTAGAGGAATAATGAATAAATTTATGATAAAAAACAGGCACGGAATGACAACCGTTTTGGGATTGCTGGTAATGCTGTTGATGTTCATCGCGCTGCTTTTGGTCTATGGCTATGCACCTATAGAAAAGACGATGGGCATTGCTCAGAAAATATTTTACTTTCATGTTCCTTCGGCATTCATGGCATTCATTTCTTTCGCAATTGTATTTGTAGCGAGTATACTCTATTTGAGAAGCAAGGATGATAAATATGACAGAGTCGCTTCCTCTGCGGCAGAAGTCGGAGTGATATTTTCCATTCTTATGTTGCTGACCGGTCCGATCTGGGCTCGCTCGGCTTGGGGTGTATGGT
>SORU01000105.1 GCA_004402915.1 Fidelibacterota bacterium MT.SAG.2 | reverse complement strand
CTCTTCCTGCGGCGCTTGCCGGAAATATCGCGGGAATACTCGGCGCTGTGCTTATAAGCAACTTGGTTTTCAGATAGAAGCTCTTTCTCTTTGACATTGCTTATTCTGCTTCATAAGCTATATCCATGAAAACTAAGAGAAATAATTGTCTGAACTGAAGAACACAGACATTTACGAGATAAATTACTGCGCTGAGTGTGGAAGCGACGAGATAGAAAAGAAAAAGATTGACGGGAGAGAACGATCGATTTGTCAAAACTGCGGCAGAGTATATTACAGGAATCCGATTCCATCCGTAGTCGGCATTTCGATAATCAACGAAGAAATATTACTCGTTAAAAGAGGTGTAGAACCTGATATCGGTTCGTGGTGTCTGCCGGGCGGATTTATGGAGTTGGGTGAGACTACGGAAGAGGCTGTAATACGAGAGCTTTATGAAGAAATAGGTCTGAAAGTAAAACCCGGGGGAATAGTTACAATCGACACGACTATCGGCGGATTTTACGGGGATGTAGTAGTGATTGCCTACGGAATTGATTTAGAAAGTAAGGATTTTATTGCTGGTGATGATGCTCTCGAAGTGCGGTATTTTCCATATGCCAAAATGCCCGAACTCACTTTTTATAGTCATAAACTGATAATTGACAGGGCATTTGATAAACTAAAAACAAAAATAAATTGAGAGAGGGCAATACCTCTTTCAGTAAATTCTTATTTAATCATTTGATGATGGAGTTCTCCAATGTCACCTTTTTTCTCCATAAAAATTTCTTCAAATCGAATTTTTGATTTATACGGTGCTTCTCCGAGCTCAATTTTCAATCCGTCTCCCTCTGACATATATTGCGAATAAGTATATAGCCCTATGCCGCCTCCCTGATCCATAACACATCGAAATTCAGGTAGGTACATTCTTACTATCCCTGTTTGATTTATTCTCCAGGCAATATGCTCTGCAGCGACGGTAGCCTGCATAAATGCTAAATGGCCCTGTTTGGGACCGGGATTACCAATGCAGTCTCCGACGGCGTAGATATTTCGATGCTTTGACTCTTTTGCGAGCATATTTTTCATGTGCACCGGAACAAATCCACGTTCATCGATTAGATTAGAGTTTTCCATTGCCGGGATTCCGCGATAGGGTGGCACCAGTAAACACATATCATAGGGCATGGTCTTACCGTCTTTAAAATAGAGTCTGTTCTTGTCGATTTTCAGTAAAAAAACCTCAAGGTGAACTTTGATTTCTCGTTTCTTA
>SORU01000104.1 GCA_004402915.1 Fidelibacterota bacterium MT.SAG.2 | reverse complement strand
GTGGCGCTCATTATCAGGATATCGGGATTTACTCCTTTTTTCATAATTTCAGCCCTCTGCTCCACTCCGAATCGGTGCTGCTCATCAATGGTAATGAATCCTAATTTGTCGAAAACAACTTCCTTATAAATAAGCGCATGTGTTCCTATTATCAGATTAGCCTCACCGCTTGAAACCTTGTCTAACAGCTTTTTTCTTTCTGATTTAGATTGACCGCCGATTATCTGAACAATATTCAGACCCATGTTTTTAAATAACTTAACGGCGTTCTTATAGTGCTGTTCAGATAATATTTCTGTTGGAGCCATGATGGCAGATTGATAACCGGAGCCGATAGGAATAGAAGCCGCTAAAAGCGCTACTACGGTCTTACCGGAACCTACGTCTCCCTGCAGCAAACGCTGCATCGGTTCACGTTTTGCCATATCCTTTCGAATTTCTTTCAACACAGATTTTTGTGAATTGGTTAATTCAAACGGTAATGACTCAAACAGCGATTTGAACAATTGTCCGGTTCGTGTGAATTGGATTCCGATCCGTCCCGTCTTGGCGCTTTGTTTTCTGACAGCCAATAGGAGTTGGTAAAAGAAAAGTTCATCGTATTTTATTCTATAAATAGCCTGTTCAAGCAGCTTTTCATCGTCACTAAAATGAATTTGTCTTAACGCTTCCGACAACTCCATCAGCTTTTCTTTTGCTATCACTTCCTTCGGGAGGTGGTCATGCAGCTGTTTTGATAAGGGATATATAGAGTTTTTTAATATCTTCATCATCCCGTTTGAATCAAGTTTTACTTTTTTAAGCTCCTCTGTTGAAGGATATATGGGAATAATTGCGCCGGTTTTAAGTGGATTCTGACCTTTGCCGAGCAGATCGAATTCGGGATGCACTATTGTGAATTGGTTTCCGAAGATTCCCACCTTTCCGTATATAGCTATACTTTGATCTTCCTTGAATCTGTTCTGCACATACTTTATGCCGTTAAACCAAACGCAGGAGATATATCCGGTGCCGTCTTCGACAATAAGCTTGAACCGCCTTTTCCTTCCTCTTTCAACTCCCATCGAAACCACTTCACCGACTATCGTAACCAAATCATCTTTTTTGAGTTCGGAAATTGAAGTGATCGTCCGCCTGTCAATATATCGTCTCGGATAATAGTATAACAGGTCACCCGCATATTGAATTCCTATGGACTCTAAAGCTGCGCCCCTCTTAGGTCCTATCCCTTTCAGATACTGGATCGGGGTGGATAGATCTATTCCGGCTTCCGCCATACTGTCTATCACTCAGCGATTGTAGTGAATGC
>SORU01000103.1 GCA_004402915.1 Fidelibacterota bacterium MT.SAG.2 | reverse complement strand
GAACTTAATTTGTGTGTCATTGCTACGAGTGGATTAGCCGCTAATAGCTCGTACACTCTCTCAAGTGTCAAATCTTGCTTCACCTTGATACTAAAATAAAGTACGTGCATGTATTGTGAATTTACTTTCATTGCAGATGAAAATATATTCGGATCGACACCGAGAGTTTTAAACAAAACTGCCGCGTCTCTCGCATGGTGTGTTCCATAATTCTCATCGGAGTGTATACCCACTTCGGGGGCAGGGATGAAGTTCGTTTCCTGACTTATATCATTTGCGCGCCTAATGCATACAAATTGACCTTGAATCAGATTGTCATAATCCTTATCGTGATATGCGATCGTATTTATCAGCGAAGAAATGTTATGAGTATTGCAACTGACTATCTGTATAAATTGGTCTTCGCCGGGTTTTAGCGCTTCGTCGTTAACTCCCCTTGCATATGGTATACCGAAACCGAATTCGCTGCCCTGAGCTATAAACCCTTTAGTATTATGCGTAAATTTACTGTAATAATCGGTCTTATTTTTATGACCTATCCCTCTCGGAGTACAATCTATTACAACAGTGGCATTATCTATAGCTTCAATAGACTCGTAGGTAGGAGTGATCCCAAGCTCAAGAAATCCGTTTTTGGCATCTTTTTTTACTGCAAGTCGCGCGCCTCTTCTCAAAAGATCCAACACCTTCGACCTGTCGCCTCTCAGAGGAGTATTTTTATGGAAGGTGACCTCATCTATACCCAGATCGTCTTTAAAATCAATTAGCATTCCGATAAGAGGTTCCCCTATCGTACCTGTCCCCACAATATGCACTACTGTTTTACTCATTCTCAGCTATCTCTTTATCTTCGGATAATGATTCAATATGCCTGATCTCCTTCGTAGCCTTGGAGATTCTGAAAATGATAGTTCCGAAATAGCTCGTCAACACCACTCCTATCACTATATATGCGGATAACGCATAAGGCAGACTTTTATACAGGTCTATCAATCAATCTCCTACCGAAGGTAATCCTTTTTTAGCATTTCTAATTCAGATCTCATTTTTGAAAGTTCAATACGTTTAAGCAATAAAAACAGCAATAATAGCCCAAAAGTAAAAAATGAAAATGTCAGAACGAATTTCATTTGCGGCTCTAATTCCAATCCTTGGGGATGACTTGTAATTTCAGGCGCCCACCATGTAACAGACCAATACACGAGTGGTACATCAAGGAATCCGATGATACCCAGCACGGCTGAGTAGCGTTTCATCTGTTCTCCGGAAGTCCCATAATTTCTAAGCATCAAATATCCCACGAATATCAAAAATAGTATAAGTG
>SORU01000102.1 GCA_004402915.1 Fidelibacterota bacterium MT.SAG.2 | reverse complement strand
GATATATGAGTTCCTCCGAAGCATTTCTGTGAGATAATCCTCTCTCAGATCAGATTTTTTCAGAAAAACAAAAATTATCTAAATAATTAAATAGTTGTATGCGTTATAGATTATCTCTATTATTATAGATACTTTGGTTTCGCGGTTGACTTAAGAAAAATTCAAAGAACACTTTAATTTTGCGAAAAACGCATATCAGGTAAGGGAAACAATCAGAATGGCAAACCCGTTCAAATCAATTTTTAATATCAGGAAAGAGGAGGTCCCTCTTTCGATTTTGATGTTCAGCTACTTTTTCCTTGTCATAACTACTTTTTGGATTTTAAAACCTCTGAAGAAAACACTTTTTATAACATTTTACGATCAAACGGGCGTGGATATTCTCGCATGGCACATGAGGGGATCACAGGCTGAATTACTTGCTAAGATACTGAATATGTTTGTTGCGTTTCTTGCCGTTATAGTCTTCAGCTGGTTGGCGAATAGATATAGAAGACAGATGTTGACATATATCTTTTCCGGGTTTTTCATCATTTCGTATATCGTCTACAGCATGATCATGAATAACGCCGGAGATGTGACAATATGGACCTTCTATCTATTCGGGGATCTTTTCACTACACTTATGGTCGCAACTTTTTTTGCGTTCATGAATGACAGCGTCTCACCCGATTCTGCTAAAAGATTGTATGGCGTTATTGGATTAGGGGGTGTGTTAGGGGGAGTATTCGGATCCACATTTGTAAGAATTTGGGTCGATTATTTGTCCATATCCGATTGGATGTGGGTATGCGTCGTTATAGGTATCGCCATAGTTGTGCTTGCCAAATACGCCGGCGAAATGCAAAATTTGACACATTCCGATAACAGCGCCGAACCGAAAAAAGATAAAGAGAAAGAAAAGGCAACAACAAATCCGGCATTGGATGGCGCTAAATTGGTATTTAAATCGAAATACCTGATGGCTATCGCGGGGATAGTCGGTCTCTACGAAATAGTTTCAACGCTGATGGATTTCCAGTTTACCTCGACGATAGAGTATTATCTTGACGGACCGGATATCGGCAGGCAGTTTTCCACAGTCTTTTCGATCACTAATGTTGTTTCAATGTTCGTCCAGCTATTCCTTACAAGTTATGTAATGACACGGTTTGGAGTAACAGCCGCATTGATGTTTTTACCGATGGCGATATTGGTCGGTTCAGCCGGATTCATAGCATTCCCAATATTATGGATGGGAAGCTTATTGAACACGGCTGATAACGGATTCAGCTACTCGATAAATCAATCTGCAAAGGAAACTCTGTATGTTCCTACCACGCGCGAAGAAAAATATAAGGCAAAAGCGTTTATAG
>SORU01000101.1 GCA_004402915.1 Fidelibacterota bacterium MT.SAG.2 | reverse complement strand
TTCTGTTACTGAAGTAAAAAACAGTTAAAATTCAAGCGATAATTTAGCGCCTAACAACCCGATAGCAGGATCGATCTGAGGCAAGAGATTCAATCCAAGGTTGGATTTTTTGCCGTATTTGAATCTTACTGTGTTACGTTTCCTCTCGATCGTTCTGATACCATCGTACCAATCGTGAATGAGTTGCCCTATTAAGAGTCCTGCGCCGAGGACTATCAAGAAAGTTCCGCCTTCTCTTTCATGGCGGAGTAATCTGAGCTCGTAATTGACATTGCCGAAATTTTCCTCGAACGGGACCTTCTCGTAACGCCGCACAGTAGTACTGTCCTGATTAAATATATCGATAGTTTGGAAATCGCTTTTGGCCCATGTGTCTTTTTCATCTGATGTGCCGGCTCCTGCTATGATGCTTAGCACTCCAGCTGTTGCTATGCCCACGTGCCACCACGCTTCTCTCCGTTCATTTGCGTAAAAATGAAGCGAGCCGGGAAATGGTATGGACATCAGCAAGAGACCGACACTTAGTCTACGATTGGCATCTTCATACTCCTCGAACGTCATATCGGCAGGCACAACATAAAATGGAGTTTCGTTCAAAACATCGCCGCCGTTTGATTGAGCATTAAGATTCTCTGTCATTAGGTTTGAGATAATCAGGATCAAGAGAATTTTAAATATATTATTCATTATATTCCTCCCATATAATTTAGAACTGTGAACTGAATATGACCTAACATAACAGTATTGCTGGTGGTATTCCACAGAAAAACAGTGTCGGCTGTAATAATATCAATTTAGCTGCTAAAGGAGTAAATGATGACGAACAAATTCCCTTCAAAAGAAATGGAACTCACTCATATTCTTGTGGTGAGCGACATAAAAGTATCAAGAATATTTTATGAAGAACTGTTGGGCGCTGAAGTCATCAACGAGTACGGTGGTACTTCCTGTGTATTGAAATTTCAGGGAGCATGGCTGCTCTTAGTAACGGGAGGAGTACCGACAGAGGATAAGCCTGACGTGACTTTTGAGACGCCGGCAGATACGAAAAGAGTCAGTCATTCCATGACAATTCGAGTACCCGATTGTCAAGAAGCCTATGAAACGTTAAAGTCGAGGGGAGTTAAGTTTCTTACGCCGCCCAAAGACTGGGGCGCGGAGATTCGCTGCTTTTTTAGAGACCCCGACGGTCATCTTCTTGAGATAAGCCAGGTTGGGAGTTAAGGTATTAATTCTTAAGAGTTAATTCCCAAGTGTTCTATTCAGATAATCCTTAAGCTGCGCCCAAGCATCGGTTGCTGACTTTTTAGTTTCCGGTCGTTTGTCCACCCATAAAAAGAAACCGTGACCGACGTCATCATATATATGAATTT
>SORU01000100.1 GCA_004402915.1 Fidelibacterota bacterium MT.SAG.2 | reverse complement strand
TATACCCATGATGGGAGGAAGTTCAGGATACTGACCATACTAGATGAATATACCCTGATCTTGCAACAATAAAATGGACAGTATAAGAAGTCATACTGCTTGTTTGTAATTTAATTGCTCATATTGTTCCGGCGATTTATATCCCAGAGCAGAGTGCTTCCTGAATCGATTGTAAAACAGTTCTATCCATTCAAATAAACTGCTCCTTGCCTGCAATCGGGTATGATATATCTGATGGTATACCAATTCTGTTTTTAACGTATGGATAAAACTCTCTGCTACAGCATTATCATAACAGTTTCCTTTACCGCTCATACTCTGAATCACTTTATATCTCTTCAGTATGCTACGAAAATCATCACAGGCATACTGGATGCCACGATCTGAATGAAAGATAAGACCCGGTAACGGCCTATAGCGTTTAACAGCCTGGATAAAGGCCGGGATAGTTGTTCTTTTCGCCGTAAGTCGGTCACTCATCGACCAACCCACTATTTTACGATTGTACAGGTCCAATATAATGGTCAGATACAACCAGCCCTCCAAGGTTCTGATATAGGTAATATCAGATACCCAGATCCGACCTGCTTCGTCTGCCCGGAAATCCTGGTTCAGAAGATCCGGCGCTATCGGATAAGAATGATTTGAGTTGGTAGTTACCTTATACCTTTTCTTCGTCTTGGCCTTGATACTATTGGCTCTCATCAAACGGGCTACTCTGGGACGGCTACAGGATAATCCCATTTCATGTAAGCAAACACTTATTCGGGGACTGCCATAACTGCCGCGGCTTTGTTTATAGATGAGCTTGATTGCCGCTAACAGAATCAAATTCTCAATCGATCTTCGGCTCTCTTCACCGACGGTGTGTCGATAGTATCCGCTCCGGCTTACATTCAACGCTTGGCACATCTTCCCCACCACAAATTCGGAACGGTTAGTATAGACAAATTCATACTTCATTTGGGTGTCTTTGAGAAAATGGCCACTACTTTTTTTAAGATGTCACGTTCCTCGGTGACTGAGCGTAACTCCCGTTCTAGTTTACGTATCCGTTCCTCATCCGGATTCTGCAAATGACCGGCTCCCGGAAAAGAATGATTCTTGTCATTTAAATATTCCTTTTTCCAACGGTACAATAGATCTACTCGTATACCGAGATCACGGGCAACTTCAACTCCAGTCTTATCACCACGCAGTAGAAACTCCACCGTCTCTAACTTGAACTCACGGGTATACTGTCGTCTTGAGTTAATTCCATTCATTTTGGACACCTCCATTACCTTAATATATGGCTTCTCTATGTGTCCACCCAAATATAGCAACATCACCCGTCAATCTCTTGCCATAGATGTAGAGAGGCGACTAAACAGAGAATCGGTAC
>SORU01000099.1 GCA_004402915.1 Fidelibacterota bacterium MT.SAG.2 | reverse complement strand
TAAGGGATTCGATCCAATCTTTCGTAGCGCCGAACTTCAGAGTGTGCGGTCCGGCGGCGTTAGTGCCGAGCATTCCACCTATAGAACAAAAATCCCCGCTTGAAGGATCAGGTGCAAATTGGAGATTCCTTTCCCGCAGCATTTTATTCAACTTCCCATATATCAATCCCGGTTGAACTACGGCAACTTCTCCATCTACGCTCAGTAAGTTGTTCATATATTTTGTGAAGTCGAGAATTATCCCTGTTCCGAGAGCAGCGCCTGCAAGTCCCGACCCGGCGCCGCGAGCCGTGATGGGGACTCCGCTGTCTGAAGAATATTTCAGGACATTGACGACATCCTCTCTATGTCTCGGGACTACTATCACTAACGGAGTAATTTCATAAATGCATGCCGCAGTGCTATAAAGTTGACGTGAAATATCAGTCGACAGGACATCACCGTCAATTATCGAACGGATCTCTTTTGCTATTTTTTCGTTATCAGTGAAAGCCTTGGAGCTCATAACAGCGTGACACTAACCATTTCGCCTGCTTTGATCTCTGAGATTCCATCGGGCAGTTCAATATAACCGTCGGCATTTGACATGCTCGTGATGACAGATGAACCCTTGAAAACTGTTTTGACGGTTCCATTCGACAATTTTACAGGAATGACCTGATGTGAGGCTGATTTTGATGTCACTGTTTCTGATAATGTCGCTTCCACTAAATTGGAATCTGCCTTGTATTCACTCCTCGACATCTTACGCAACATCGGTGTGAGCAGAACGTTCGCTATCGTCAGACAGGATGTCGGGTAGCCGGGCATCCCGAGTACCAGCTTCTCTCCCACTTTCCCAAGAAGTGTCGGCTTGCCGGGTTTGACTGTTATTCCGTGAAATATAACCTCTCCCAAATTTCTGATCGCATCAACTATCAAGTCTCTTTCACCGACGCTTGAACCACCTGTGAACGTTATTATGTCTGCGTTTGAAGAGCTCAAAGCCTCTTCTATCTGTTCCACGCTGTCACGAACAATCGGGAGTTTTTCTGCAACTCCGCCGGATTTAAATACAACCGCTGAGAGCGTGTAAGAGTTTGTGTCGTAAACTTCGCCCGGTCCGAGCGTTTCGCCTATCTCGGCTATCTCGTCGCCGCTGACTCCGACAGCCACAACCGGCTTTTCGTAACATTCCAATTCACCTATGCCGATCGATGCTGCTGCTCCTATATGACCGGCGTGCAGAAATGTCCCGTTTTGTAAGATAGTCTCACCAATCTTTATATCCTCTCCCTCCAATCCGAGGCAGGACCCCGCCTCGATCGGTTTATCAATAAGAATTGTGTCCGTTTGTTCTTCAACATCTTCAAAGGGGGTCACGGCATCCGCTCCTTCGGGCAGCATACCGCCT
>SORU01000098.1 GCA_004402915.1 Fidelibacterota bacterium MT.SAG.2 | reverse complement strand
GAGATGTGTATAAGAGACAGCTCGTAATGGTTTATAGAATTGAAAATCAGCTCGGCAGTTATATCCGTGGTGTACTCATAGACGGACTTTTCGTCGCTATTCTGAGTTCTATCGGACTTTACATGATCGGTCTCCCTTTCTTTTACTTTGTCGGTATAATTGCGGGTCTTACAAATATGATCCCTTATATGGGACCTTTGATCGGAGCGACTGTGGCTATAATAGTCGCTCTCATGAGTAATCCGGAAAGTCTTATGATAATTGTTTATATAGCTGCTGTCTTCGCCATCGTGCAGTTGATCGACAACGTAGTGATAACTCCTGTAGTAGTGTCCAACGCCGTTGACCTTCACCCACTCGTGGTCATGTTAGTGGTTCTTGTCGGTGGAAGTTTGCTCGGAGTGACCGGATTGATATTCGCTATCCCTTTAACAAGCATTGCAAAGGTTATAGTAGAAGAATTGGTTAAGGGACTTAAAAGCTACAGGATCGTCTGATTCCTTAAAACTTAGCTGTTTCCCAGCTGTGCAAATTGTTTTCCACAAAATAAAGGTAATAATACTGGCTTTCTGCGGAATGATAGACCCATAATTCATACTTCAATGGCGCTTCCGCAGCATAATATTTGAAATCCGGCATTCCCCAGAGTCGGAGAACCTTATCCTTGTCCACACCGGCTATCAATCTGTCGGCGAGATGTTTTTTGTTTTGAGCTATGACTTCCGCATGTCGTTTCTTTGCTTCGCTCATCCGTTTTTTAGCCATAGCGTCTTCAACGTATGCAATTTGACGGTCGGCAATTTTTCTGAGATTGTCATTATACTTACCAGCCTTTTCAAATGAGTCCTTAGCATAAATATAAGAATTTCTGTTTAACGCCTCCACTCCTTCTTTGAAAAGAATCCTCGCTATTTTACTGTAAACCACATCCACTTGCGGTTTTAATTCAGGATTCATCTCTACTACGCGAATGAGTAATGCTTCTGTACTGCGAATATCTTCAGCTTCTAATTTTCGTTCCGCTTTTGTAAGCAGCATTTGCGAAGTGGCGATCCTGACCGCCTCTGAAAGAGTTGTATCGATAAATTCAGCTTTAAGAAACCACCGCTCAGAATTACCGAAATCCCAATCTATATGGCTATTTAGACCGTTTTGAAAATATTGCCGTCCAATCTCTTTTCTTTTTTCTGATACCTTTTTTTCGAGCTCGAAATCCCATGTATTCAGCTGATTTATTCTGGCATATAAGAGCAATGCATCATTTAAATCGTTATTTTCCTGGGCATTTACAGCTTTTTCGAACATCTCGGCCGGAATGTGTTTGTCGGATTCTGAAACTTGCTGTCGAGCCCTCCCTGCATTCGCATGATTCGGGT
>SORU01000097.1 GCA_004402915.1 Fidelibacterota bacterium MT.SAG.2 | reverse complement strand
CTATAAACCATTACGAGTGACATTTCGAAGAATCTGTTCGGAACCATTCCTATGAGATTTTTCTTTATTGTTCGTTGGTCTTTGAGGAAAAAGAAGGTCATGAACAGTATCACCAATAAAGAGGTGAAAGCGGAAACAAAACCTAGAACAACACCAACGCCCTTTGAAAGTGTTGCAGAGAGATATCCCCCGAGTTTTTCAGCTACCATCTGAGTGTCGAGCATCGGAAATCGGGATTCGATAAAGTCACTGATATTTTGGAAAACTTTTTCAGGTCCCTGTTGGGTTATGGTTTCCTGCAATGATTTTGCTTCTTTTATGATAGGCGGAATGATAAATTGAAGAGCCATTCCGGCGATCAGGAACCCGATCAGAAATACTATGATTATGGAAAACGCACGGGGAATTCCTTTGCTTTCTAAATTATTCACAAGCGGTACTAACAGCGAATAAAGTAAGAGCGAGATGAGAAAAAGAATAAGTATATCTTCCACACGGGGGAGGAAATAGAATAATGCCGCTATAATCCCAAGCGTAATTATGACACGAGTGATGTAACGTATTACTGAATGTTGGGTGGTTGAACTCTGAGTCATTCGGAAGATTCGTCTTTGCTCTGTTCTGACTCGTAACTTGCTAATTGTTCCCGGAGTTCATGAGACTGAGTATTCGAATGCCGTAAGCGTTCACTCACAACCCGAGCCAAGTTGACAATTATCTTTATCGCAAGCTTCGGACGCCGTTCGACAAGTTCATAAAGGTCAGTCCGGTAAAAGCCGAGAATTTTCGAATCTTCTACGCTCACCGCGGTAGCTGTTCGGGGAGACTCATCAAGAAGGGCGATCTCACCGAAGAAATCGCCGTGCTCGAGAGTTGCGAGTGTTTTTTCGTGTGTACCGCCTTGATTCTTCAAGATAGTGACGCTTCCCTCCATGACGATATACATCCCTCCACCGGGATCTTTTTCACTGAAAATTGATTCGTTAGCTTCATATGTGCGGGTATGTACGAGTTTTTCTACAGCTGCTATCTCTTTATTAGACAGTTGTCCAAAAATGGGAACACTTCGAATGGCAATTGAAGCCTTTGATTCACCTCTTCGGCTGTTAAAAATGTTACTCCAAATTGAGTCACTACTCATCTTGATCAATCCTCCAGTAAGAAGGCTATATAATACCCGGCGTGGCTTTCGATGTCAAGCGAAAATGGGCAGCATGATATTGATATAGCGCATGAATGATATATTCCGGTCGAAATTCAATTGAAACTCAACCGGTTCGGGATTAACTTAAAATCAAATGAAAATATCTTGTAATATTATATTCAGATTCTGTTTATTCTCTGCTATAATCCTTATTGTTACAGCTAGTGACATTCTCATCGCTCAGTCGCCTTCCGATATCAAGGAGAAAATATATGAC
>SORU01000096.1 GCA_004402915.1 Fidelibacterota bacterium MT.SAG.2 | reverse complement strand
CTTCTCATGATTGGTAGCGCCATCATTTTTTATATCGTATAACCAGAAAATGACATCTTCGGCAAGAACGGATGACCACTGAAAGCCCCTCACTTCGACCCTAAGTCCAAGACCGCCTCGGGTCAAGTCGTCGGGGTCGGGGTAAAAATCAAACTCCTTGTCAGAGGCGTCATCCATCACGAAATATGTTTCCAAGTCAGCATTCTTGACGCCCATTCCGAAAAAACCATTCCAGAACGGTTCCAAAGTCTCTCTGTCAAACCAGTCCGGCTGGTCGGGCCAGCGATTGGGCCAGGATAACGGGTCGTTGCTCATGGCTGGAGAATCTTGATCAAGATTAACGTATCCTGGTATAGGTTGGAACCCCCAAACCTTCCCCGTCACTGGGTCTCTATCGACAAATTCCCTGTAATTGGTTTCTAAGGGATGAATTGTGACATCATGAATATCCACTACCTCGGCAGATACCCATGGCGCAACGCCGTCGATATACGAATGACCGCTCCCTTTCGGCCACTCACCTGAAGGTTGAAAAGGCCATAGAGCGACTTCACCATGATTCAAAAAAATCGTCCGCACTAAATTTCCGTCCATAATCCCTTGCTTTTTCCAAGCCGGATCTCCGCGAGGCTCCTGAGAATTAGCGAAATTGACAGAGAAGAAGATAAACAATATTACGGTGACCGGACTTTTCAAACAAAACACCTCATAACGATATTAAATTTTTCCATTGCCATAGACTTCGACTTTACCTCAAAACCCAATCGAAGCTCCGAGAATTACCCGCCTAGGCTCGGAGTAAAAATCAGGTCGGTTACGAAAATCATCCAAAGTATTGACACTCTTTACGCTTGTCCGTGGTCGAATAGTATAGCCGGCTCTCCCCGTGTCTGAATATACCAGTATTTCGTTTTTACGATCCAATATGTTGAACAGTTTGATAAAGAAAGAATATTTCGCGCCTATAAGTTCTAACTCCTTATGTATTTTAAGGTCGAACGTATATTGCGTTGGCTTTCTTTCGCTGTTCACAAAAGACGAAGTTGCATTTTGAAGCCTGGGAGTGTATGGAAACCCACTGCCTAATCTTCCTACAAGACTCATTCCCCAGCTGCCGGGTTGACTCAGAGTAATGTTGAAATTCAGCGTGTGAGTTTGATCCCAGTCCAGCATGATCACTTGAATTTCACTCTCCTTGTTACTTTTAGCATCGTTGAACACCTGCATCGGATCCGATGCATTTCCTTCGGCTAATTGAAAGGTATAGTCAACTGATCCGGAAAGGTAGTTCGACCTCCTTTTCTCAAGAGCTAATGTAATACCCCCTACGTTCCCGTAATCCCGATTGATGAAACGAGCATAGAAATTCTGGGTATAGGTAGTGATTATCTCCATTCCTAAGAGATGTTCCATATCTTTATAG
>SORU01000095.1 GCA_004402915.1 Fidelibacterota bacterium MT.SAG.2 | reverse complement strand
GACAGGGTTAAGAATGTCCCGAAAATAGTCCGCAGAGCATGAAAAGACTGATAGAATTACTTGACATGGGAATTGATGAACCTTCCGCCTATGCGTTGAAATACGCGGGCAAAACCCTAAAAGATGCTACGAATGATTTTCAAAAAGAGTATATTTTGCAAATATTGAGGATGTATGAATGGGATAAAGGTCCTACTTCCAAACATCTCGGAGTATCGACGAGCAATCTTTACCATTATCTTTATAAATTGGATATAGAGCGATAATGGGTCAAAAAGCATATTTTACTTGTGTTTTGCATTGATAGATATATATTGGTAATGAACCAAACAGCGTTAGAAAGGTAAAGAAATGCAAGGTGAACTAAGCACAGAGTTAATGGACTCGAAAGATGGTGTTACGAAGGGAATAGAGGTTACTCCCGAAGCTTCGAGTCATTTATCCGAAATAATGGCAAACGACGGCAAAGCCGGTTTCGGACTGAAAGTCGGAGTAAAGGGTGGAGGATGTTCAGGGCTGCAATATGAACTTACTTTTGAGAAAGACCCTCAAAAAGATGAAAAAATATTCGAATCAAATGGATTGAAAATATTTGTAGATATCAAAAGTTATTTATACCTAAGGGGATTAACTCTCGGTTTTTCAGGTGGTTTGAACGGAAAGGGATTTGTGTTCGAGAATCCGAACGCGGTAAAAACTTGCGGGTGCGGAACGTCCTTCGCTGCCTAAGCAAGCCCTATATATATTGAATAAACGGTTCTTGGTTTCAGGAACCGTTTTTATTATGTTGTTATTTAAGTTGGTATTTACCCCCTCAGACAGCTAAATTTACAAGCTATGAAAGCCATCCGAATTCATGAACACGGTGGTCCGGAAAATCTTATATATGAAGAGATCGCCGATCCCAAGACAGCTCCGGGAGAGGTGCTGGTAAATGTTAAAGCCACCGCTCTGAATCATCTTGATATTTGGGTACGCTCCGGCTCTACCGGCGCAGATTATAACCTTCCAAGGATTCCCGGTTCTGATATAGCAGGCAGTGTGAGTGAGATAGGCAGCGAAGTTAAAAAAGTCAAGGAAGGCGATGAGGTTATATTATTTCCCGCATATTTTTGCGGCGAATGTGATGAGTGTAAGTTGGGTAGACAGACACTTTGCGACTCATACGCGCCATTGGGAACAGTGATGGATGGGGGAAATGCCGAATATATTGTCGTTCCCGAACGTAATCTATTGCCTAAACCGGAAAACCTGAGTTTTAATGAAGCTGCGGCATTTCCATTAGTTTTCCTGACCGCATGGCATATGCTGATAAGTTTAGGTAAAGTTAAGGAGAATGACAGGGTCCTTGTGCATGGAGCGGGAAGCGGCGTAGGAATGGCTGCAATTCAGATAGCGAAACAGTTTTGCGCGCGAGTGTATAC
>SORU01000094.1 GCA_004402915.1 Fidelibacterota bacterium MT.SAG.2 | reverse complement strand
CGTAAGCAGACTTAGCAGATGTACTCCAAGAGCAAGTCCCATCAGATATGCGATCATCAACAGGTAATGCGATGCTCCCCTTTCCTCTTCATGTTCTAACCAGTGTAATGCCAGCCATACCACTACCGCCGTAAAGAGCACGCTAAGCGCATACACCTCTGCTTCTACCGCATTGAACCAGAAACTGTCCGACCATGCGAATGATAACGCTCCGATAACTCCACCTGAGTATGTCACCAATTTATCTTCAAACGATTCTATCTTTCCCCGCCACTGTCTGATAAATTTAACTATTATCAAATAGGTGAACATAACCGTCAGCGCGCTTGATATTACAGAAAGCAGATTCACACGATATGCGATATCATCTCCGATGGGCAACATTGTAAACAAACGAGCCAGAATAAGAAAAAATGGCGCTCCCGGCGGATGTGGAACCCCGAGGGTAAATGCCGTTGCGATATATTCACCGCAGTCCCAAAATGAAACGGTCGGAGCTACAGTGTCAAGATAAGTTAAAAAACTTACCAGCAAGACACCGGCTGCTACATATAATTGAACTCTATCAGTTTCTCTTATTGAGTTGAACATCTATTCTTTTTTTCCTTCTTTAATTTCATCCGTCTCATCTTCGCCTGTAGCTGATTCCTCTTTTTCAGTTTCTTCTTTATCCGGTTCTTCTTCGCTTTTTTCTTCTGTTTTTTCCTCAGAATCCGACTTCTCATCTTTGGCTTTTTCGTCCATGAAATTCATTTTTAACTCATTCAAAGTTCGCGAGAGAATGCTCTTTTCCTCATCCGTTAAATTTCCCTCCGACTTATTTTTGAGCATATCAAGCATATCGATGGACATTTCCGCCTGAGACATGTCTCTCTCTATTTTATCCGAGGCAGGATTCTTCAATTTGCCCATCTGAAGCATGGCGGCATTGTGCAGCGTCAACACAAGGTTGATGAACAAAGGATCAAATTTATCGGTATTATCATTCATAAAAATCCAATTTCAATAATTACTCATTTAACAGACCGGGAAAGTTACTGACTAAATTGGTTGCCCGCAATATTAATTAACCCGTCTCAATAAATTTCAATCTTTCGGAGTAATCGGTCATGAACTTATCTCTTAATAATCTATTAGCGGGTGAGCGTAAATGCGGGTCGTTCTTTATCAACTCAAAAGCTGATAGACGCGCCTTTTTAATAATGTCTATATCGTTTATAATATCCGCTAATTTGAAATTGGGAACCCCGTGTTGCTGTTTCCCGAAGAAGTCTCCATAACCTCTTTGTTTCAGATCTTCATCGGCTATCTTAAACCCGTTGTCTGTTTCACAAATAACTTTCAATCTTTTTGCGGCTGCCTCTCCCTTTGCATCGCTTATCATTATAAAATATGACTTTTCTCCGCTTCTGCCTATTCTTCCTCGCATCTGATGAAGT
>SORU01000093.1 GCA_004402915.1 Fidelibacterota bacterium MT.SAG.2 | reverse complement strand
ATCAAAATGACGGGGTGTGTTAGACGTAGTAATTAATTAGTATCTAAAGGGGAAGAAAATGTTCATAGGGCATTTCGGTTTGGGTATGGCAGCAAAAAAGTATATGCCGGAGGTATCTTTAGGCGTTTTATTCCTCTCCGTTCAGTTAGTGGATCTGCTTTGGCCGTTTTTTCTGCTCATGGGATTGGAGGTGGTAAGAATTGAACCGGGTTACACTGCCACGAATCCCTTGAATATGGTGCATTATCCCATTACACATAGTCTATTGGGAGGTTTGCTCTGGAGTATCGCTTTTGGAGGGATTTACTATCTTATAAAGAGATCTAAAAAAACTGCTTACTTCTTAGCCGGTGGTGTTATAAGCCACTGGTTTCTTGATCTGCTGATGCACAGACCTGATTTGGCAATTTATCCGGGCGGCGCAAAGTACGGCTTCGGCATGTGGGATTCGCTGCCGTTTACGATGGCGGTTGAATTTTTATTATTTGCTGGTGGGATCTATTTTTATCTGAAGAGTACCAAAGCAAATGACAAGGCGGGTGTCTGGTCGTTTTGGAGTTTAGTGGTCTTTCTCAGTGTAACATGGCTCAGTTCACTGTTCGGACCGCCTCCTCCAAGCGCTGATACCCTTGCTTATTCGGCTTTGTCAATGTGGCTGCTTATACTGTGGGGTTTCGGGATAGATAAACATCGCTCTCCCGTAGAATTAAATAACGAGTCCGGGACCGGGCAAATATCTATCTGAAAGCGCAGTCGGGTTTTTCAGGACCGCCCACATCGCATCTTTGATGCGAAAAATTCCCCTCTATAAAGAGGGGTGGCATTTTGATTTATCAAAATGGCGGGGTGTGTCAGGAGTTGTTAACTACGAAATGCATTTGATTATTTTCCTAACTCTTTACACACCCCAGCCTTTTGCTATAAGAATGTTATCGGATCGGCTTTCCCCTCTTAATAGAGGGGAATATAAGGATTTTATTCTCTTATTATAAACCACACCTCGCCTATGCGAGGCGCTCCCCTCAAGGGAAGAGGTTAAAGGTGCGAGTTAGAATTTTCTCCATCCCGCCATCGGCGGTGAATCCCGACCGCATTTATTAAAACAACCACCCCTGTTATCCCCTCCTTTTCAAGGAGGGGAAACGCTGTAAGCGTGGGGTGGTTAAAGAGATAGTGCGGTCAAGTTGAACCCTAATCCGCACACATAAAGAGCCACCATTGATCTCAGAAAATCTAACCTCTAAAAGCAAGCCCATTCAAAAACCGGAATCCTCTTCCCATATCATCCAATATCATGTAAAGACAAGGGAGAAGAATTAGAGTAAGCGGTGTGGCAAAGAGTATACCGTATCCAAGCGCCAATGCCATCGGAGCTAGGAACGGGTCTGAGCCGCCAAGTCCGTAAGCTAAGGGAAGAACACCCGCGATGGTCGTTATGGAAGTAAGGATTATCGGCCGCAGGCGTGTAGCGGTTCCTTCGGCG
>SORU01000092.1 GCA_004402915.1 Fidelibacterota bacterium MT.SAG.2 | reverse complement strand
GTGTTACCGGAGACATGGCAGCCCCGTGAAGTGCAATTGTTGGTGAAAATAGGCTCGATCTGCGTTTGATAGTCCAATTTCGGATTCACTTTTGTGGTATTAGCAGAGAGTGACCAATAATATTTTACATCATCCGTAAGCGGAACTGTTATGATATGAAATGTATCGGATAAACTTTCAGTATAGATAGGTGATTCCATCGATTCGAACGTCGATATTGAAATTTGGTACTCTATGACATCTCCATTGTCAGGATCCACGGCGGGATGCCAACTAAAATTTGGAAGCAGCGTATTCAATGTATCTCCTAAGGGAAATGACAGGCTGAATCTCGATGGATCATCTCCAACAGGAAGAATTGTTACATTGAAGCTGTCGCTCACACTTGCCGAACTGTCATCGGTCGCCGTTACCACCACCTCTGCCATACCGTTTAGATCGATAATCGAGAAGAGCCACAAAGTGTCTCCTGAAACAGAGGCGGTTATCAGCCCTGAAGAGACAGAAACCGCATATCTCAGACTGTCATTCGGCAGATCGGGATCGCCGGAAATCCCGACATCAGTCCTCTGATATGGAAATTAGAAGGAGTGGATAATAACGGCGCTGATGTTTTTGGAAGCAGGATGCCTTTAGTCGGTGGAATTCTAAGTCAAGCCACCGTAAACTTAATAAGACAATGGATAACTGAAGGCGCGAACCCTTCTGCGGACGATTCATCGGGCGGATTCTCATTCAGTGATACATCGTCATTCTTAGTTGATAAACAGGAGCCGCCACAGGCATTTTCACTTATAAGTCCGGCGGATAATACCTCTTTGGATACATTACAACCGCTATTCATATGGGAGAGGTCGGTCGACCCCGATCCCCGTGATGAAGTGAAATATACTCTGTTCCTCTTTAGTACGATAAATGAAGACACTGTAATCTATAAAATTCAGGGTATCGTCGATACTGTGTATCAATTCACAGAAGATTTAGAATTAGGGAATTATAACTGGTGGGTAAGAGCGGAGGATGCCGATGATACCACTTTCAGCGTAAGAAGTAATGAGATCTATGATCTCAGCGTATTAATCGGAATTGATGATGAGTTTACCGGAATCCCGCAAGAGTATGAGTTGTATCAGAATTATCCGAATCCGTTCAATCCATCGACAGTTATAAAATACGCGCTCCCAAAATCGAGCACTGTTTCTCTCGTGATCTATAACCTCATGGGACAGGAAATCATGAGATGGGATGAAAATAATGCTGTTCCGGGATATTATGAAAAGATCTGGAATGGGACAAACCAAGCAGGAATTTCTGTGTCGAGTGGAATCTATATTTATCGTATAACCACAGCTGAATTTATACAGATGAGGAAAATGGTCTTGTTGAAGTAGGGACGCTCCAGTTAGGGCTCGGAAGTAGTGTCTTCGACACAAGCCCTAACTCGTACAAGAAATCTGTAATTCAGGACTCCGGAGGAGTTACTTCGTAACAAACTGAGGAATGAAAAGGGCCTCTATTGGATCGCTGAGCCCTGTAATTTCCTGATACTTAATATACACAAAGC
>SORU01000091.1 GCA_004402915.1 Fidelibacterota bacterium MT.SAG.2 | reverse complement strand
AAAGGCGATGTCACGGTTTTAGCCGCATTCGGCGCAGGTTATACACTTGGCAGCAGATTTTGTTAATCCGATTATGCCCGCCTTGGAAGCGGAATAGTTTATCTGTCCGGCATTTCCGGAGATACCTACCACTGAAGTAAGGTTGATTATGTTCCCTCCTTTGGCTTTCAGCATCGGACGCGTCACTGCTTTGATACCGTTGAACGTACCTTTCAAATTCACATCGAGCACCGCATCCCAATCTTCATCCTTCATTGCCAGAATAAGTTTATCACGATTGATACCCGCATTGTTGACAAGTATATCCACTGCGCCGAACGTTTCCAACGCAAATTTTATAAGCTCCGAGAAGGAAGAACTATCCGCGACATCAACTATTTTGAATTCTATATCTACGCCTGTTTTTTCAATCTCATCTTTTACTTCACTCAGGAGAGATCCGTTGGTCGCAGAAATAAGCAATTTCGCGCCTTCGGAGGCGAATTTCCGGGCGATTTCCGCTCCGATACCTCTTGAAGCGCCTGTAATGACCGCCGTTTTATCTTTTAACAGAGCCATTAGTTCAACGCACCATTCAGATCGTCAAGTGTATCAAATCCTGAAGCGCTAAGATTCTTGTCTATCCTCTTTATGAGACCTTGAAGCACCTTACCGGGACCTACTTCGATAAAATTCGTAACTCCCTCTGCAGCCATATTCAGTATCGTAGGGTACCATTTTACCGGATTTGTGATCTGTTTCGATAAAGAATTCATTATTTCCTCCGGGTCTGAAAGAGGGAGGGCTGTGAAATTTGTATACACGGGGAAAGATGGAACAGATATAACCATTCTGCGCAGTGACTCATCTAATTCTTCCACAGCGGATTCCATCAATGATGAATGAAACGCACCGCTCACATTAAGCTCTTTGACAATCTTTGCGCCATTCTCTTTTGCAGCGGTCATCACTTCATGCACTGCGTCATGGGTACCGGAGATAACAAGTTGAGAAGGTGAATTCAAATTTGCAACCCTTACACTGCCGCCATTACCGACCTTGCTGCATAATCCTTCAAGAGAAACTAAATCCATTCCTATAATCGCCGCCATCGTGCCGGGATTTTCCTCACAAGCTTTTTGCATTGCGTTAGCCCTTACTTTCACAACTTTTAACGCATCAATAAAGTCAATTGATTCCGCTGCTACGAGAGCGGAATACTCCCCGAGACTGTGACCCGCGGAATATCCTGGTTTGTATCCATTATCCCGTAAGAGCATGGTCAGAGCATAGCTGTGAGTAAAAATAGCCGGTTGGGTAACGAAAGTTTGTGTCAATTTTTCTATAGGCCCGTTAAACGACAGCTCGGCAAGATCAAAACCGAGTAAATCGGATGCTGTTGAATATACATTCTTTACGGAGTCATATTTTTCATACAGATCGCTACCCATACCTACATATTGAGATGCCTGCCCGGGGTAAATAAAGGCGGTAGTTTCTTTAGAAAATTGCAATCAGTATGACCATTTGATGAGAGTGCTGCCAAGTGTATAACCTGCGCCGAATGCGGCTAAAACCGTGACATCGCCTTT
>SORU01000090.1 GCA_004402915.1 Fidelibacterota bacterium MT.SAG.2 | reverse complement strand
GCTCTTACTTGATAGATCTTATCGAGATGGAAGATTTTGAAAAGATACTGAATAAAATAAAAGAACTGATAGACTGAATCGAAAATTTAATTTACGGCAGTATCGTTAATCGAATTTCCCTATAAAGAGGTATTAATAATTTTTCCCTGCCATGCTTCCACTCAACAGATACGGATCAATATATGTTGTACCGCGCGCCGAAGAAGATGTTCGTTTTTGTATTTTCACTCGTATTTACTTTATCCCTGGTCTCGTTAGAAATTTGCTGGAAAGATAATTCGATGAAAAAATCCCTAAAAAGCTCATAGCTCCCACCAATGCTGAAGATTCGGCGGCGTTCGCTTTTGAGTTCAGGGTCCAGAAAGATGATCGTCTCATTCTTGTACTGGTCAACAATAGGGCGAAGTTCACCCTTGCGCGTCCTTTCGAACCACGTCGTAAGAGAGAGGGCACGGCTTAGGAAGTATTCCGCCGAAAGGTAGAGGTTGTCTGCGTTAGGACCGGTCCAGAACCCTAAGGGATAACCGTGGCTTTCAAGGTCGTTAATAGGAAAACGTTGTCGGTACGCCCTCGGGTCGACTCGGGTATACTCGCCGCGCAGGTCGAGATCAGGCACTCGCGAAAGAGCATCAGTAATAAGAACACCTATCTGATACCCGAACCAGTTGTGGTTTTCAGAAGAAAAGAGAGAGCTAAATTCAATTTCATCAACATGAAGCTGCCCATAAATCTTCATGTCCTCCATTGCGTGAATATCGGCGCTGAAGGTCACCTGTACGTTATCTAGATCCCCCAAATCTCCTTGGGACGACCAGATAGGCAGGATAGGAACTAAATAGAGCGGTTCCAAGCGTAGAGCATAGACAACGCTTTCTGACAGGCTGAAGGAGGCACCCGGCAGATTCAGGGTGAGGATGTGCCCAGTGAAGTATTTCGAGGGTCGCCGCGATCTGGACCTACCGTAAATTTGCTCATAAATTGGGTCATCAACTCTTCCGTTAGCGCGAAGCGCTGAAGTCAAGAAAATGAACTCCAACCTGTTATGTAGGTCTAAACGAGCCTTGAGCGTCGCTAGCGGAGGAGGCTTGTCCGAAAGTGTAAGGGTGCCTCGATAACCCGGCCCCCAGCGGTTCACTTCCGAACCATATTCAATGCGAAATCCCTTATGCTGAAATGTAAGATACGCCTCCGATTTGTCGAAGAAGAACTGCGGATCATCACCGCCTGTAATTTTTCTCTTTGTAGCCAGACCACGTTCAGGGATCAACCGTCTCACGTAAGAGTCATCGTTTGCGCTGGACGGAAGCCGCAAGGAATTACCCCGTTCGCGACTGTTACTGAAATAAAGAGAATAACCGAATTGCTCGTAAAGATATCCGTAACTGTAAAGACCCACTGCGGCAGTTGATACTGATCTCTTATTGTTCGCTTGCTCTATACCGCCGGAGGTATGTTTTTTATATCCCACTGCGGGATTAAGAACAAAGTAAGCATCGGGATATTTCAAAGTAACGGCATGCCGGCGTTCTTTCTGTGCCGAGAATCGTTCAAGTTCGTGTGCAAGCTCCTCCCGCAACCACTTAAGCCGC
>SORU01000089.1 GCA_004402915.1 Fidelibacterota bacterium MT.SAG.2 | reverse complement strand
CATATAATATGGGGATGGTAACATTTGTTTTTAGAATTGTTTTTTGAATGTTCTCCTGATTTTCCGGTGTAATTAAAACAACACTTGCCCCTTTATCTTTAATTTTATTAAAACCGTCCTGTAATTTTTTTATATGAGGAATGCATATCGGACACCATTGTCCCCTATAAAAAACTACTACTACCTTGCCCTTTTTTAATAATTCCGATAATTGGATCGTGTATCCATTTTGATCTATACCACTAAAATCTTTTACCTTGTCACCGATTGCTAAGCCATTACTTTCCTTAAGGGTTTTCTTTTTCATTGTACAATGCTCTTTTCATTCTCAATAAACTCTTTCAACACTTCTGTGCGTTGTGCACCGGTCATTACTATGTTATTTAGATGTATCACAGCTTGATTTTCAGATGCTGCTTTTTTTAAGTAGAGCAGTATCTCTTAAGTTTCCAGGCAAACTATGTATTCCAAAATCTTTTAGTTTATCTCCTTTCTCATTCGATCGAACAAGTCCAGTAACGTTATGACCCGCTTGAAATAACTCACTGACAACTGCACTACCTATATATCCGGTGCTACCTGTTACAAACACGTTTATGCTGTCTATCTCCTATTTCCAACGTTATAAAGCAATATCTGACAATTATATCTGTTTCATTCCACCTGCTGATAGCTATTGAGCCAAAATCATATTGGGAGGAATAACTCTAACTGAACTCTCCCCCTGGTTATTCAAAATATCTACATCTCTAATCAAATTTTACTTTTCTTACAGCCTCTTCCAATACTTCATACGGCTGGCAACCAACAATACACTCATCTCCAATAAAAAAAGTGGGAATTCCGGTCACTCCCATTCGGGCAGCTTCCATGCGAAGATCATCAACACGCTTAAGGTATCGAGGATCATTTAGAGCGCGGACTGCAGCATCCGCGTCTAAGTCTGCCTGCCGAGAAATCTCCCGTATCTCTTCTTCATTTTCGAGATTCTTGCCATGCATCCAGTAAGCATCCATCGCTACTGTTCGGAACACATCAAGTTTACCTTGATCACGAGCAAACTCAGCGACCGCGAGAACTCGCCGGGTATTTGTTAATCGCCCCGGTTCGCCCATTCCATGTACACCAAACTTTGTGGCAAAGCTATGGATGTATGTGCGCATTGAGTCGATCCTCGCTTCAGGAAAAAATTCCGTAATTGGCATTCCTCCCTCCGGTGTCTCGGGATGAAGCTCAAATCCGCGCCAGTCAACTTCTATTCCGTGTTCTTCCTTCAGCCTGACCAGGCTGCTACGCTCCGCAATGAAGCAAAATGGTCAGACAAAGTCTGAATAAAGTTTAATTGTTACAGCCATTTCTTTTTCCTTAAGTATTGTTATTTTCAAATGAATAGATGACATCGGGTATACACTATCAACGATAAAAGAGTAGGGAGAACTGCCTAAGCGATTGTCTTCGTTCATGGTTGATAATATGTTTGAAGGTCAATTCTATCATCGCAATTACGAATATTAAACCAAAACTTTATCGTCATGATCTCATCTTCTCTTATTAAAACTAATTTCAGAACTCTCGATTTCCATTGAACGATTCAATAT
>SORU01000088.1 GCA_004402915.1 Fidelibacterota bacterium MT.SAG.2 | reverse complement strand
ATCTCAAGAAGAGATTTTTACAGGGCATTACATATAAATGCAGACGAAGGGAATAGGCTCATAAGAGGACTCTCAATGGATGAGGAAATAAGAATCAAAGATAATAAACTCTATATAATGGAGGGTGAATAGTGTCACATTTGTCACGGCTTGTCACACTTGGGTTTGTGACAGCCAAAGTATTGGTATTACTATCTTATAGTCTATTTATATATATGTCACATAGTATCCTAAGACCTCTAATAAAGAGGGGATTAATTAAGGGAATTCTATATGGGGTAGGGGACACTTGTGACAGTGGGACAAAACCCCTGTATCTATTGGTATATAAGCGTTATAGGTGTCACATATGACTTGTGACAGTGTGGTGACAAAACAAGGGCAAGAAAGCCATGCTGCGCCGGTAGAAGACATTTTCGGCTCTCTCACCCTCATAGGGAATATAGCATATGATTTATGATAAGACAATCTAAAAAATTTACACAATTAACCCTCTTATACTGCTGGTATGGCCTTGATAACGTGCATATGATATACACATTAAGGCGTTGCTATCAGTGGCTTTGCAAGGATAGGGGATTAAATCGGTGACTAATGGACTTAATAACGGAGGTACTAAATTGGTAGTAAAGGACACTAAAAAGCCCGTTAACCGGCGTAAAAAGAGGCCTAACCTTAAGCATGGGGCTTATTCGTATCTAACTAAGGCGAATATGTATATAATGCCTACTACTCAATTGCACATGTGCGATCCTTGCCCGCTTAAGAATCATTGCGATTATTACGAGCCGGGAGCCTCATGCAAGATCATAGATACATTCACTCCGGCAAGGTTTAATGAGATAATGGCAATGGATCACGTACTACCTTCTCAGAGGGGTGCAGCATGGAGCGTGATACGCTTGGAGGTCTTATGCTGGCTGATAGATACCTATCTTGGGATATTCGGGACATTCGTTGAGACAGATAAGGGAACCGATCTACAGCCTATTCTAAAGAGTTACGGCACTTATCAGAACTCATTACGCTTAGCGTATAGGGAACTCGGACTCACCCCGGCAAGCCTCAAGGATGCCATGAACTTACAGAAGGGCGGAGGCACGTATGCAGCGGCTATCCTCAAGGCTAATGCAGAGGAGGCGGAAGTAATTGATACCAAAGAATGAGATAGATAGATGCCGGGATGATATAGTTTACTTCGCTGAGCGATACTACTACCTTAAGCCGGGCGTAACTATAAAGCTATATCCCTATCAAAAGGAAATACTGAGGGAATGCACCGCGAAGGATAAGAAGGGGAGTTACATTCATAAGACCTCTATCCTCTCCATGCCAAGGCAGAACGGCAAGAGCGAGATGTCAACCATCCTTGGCCTCCATGCTCTCTTCCACGGGGGTTATGGTCATGAAATTCTCAGTGTCGGAATCGGCGGCGAACAAACGGCTAAGGTGATCTTTAATAAGGCAAGGCGGGCTATTGAGAATTGCCCCGCTCTCTATGATTCGATAGGCGATAAGAACTTTAAACTTGGAACCATTACAGTCCCGGCTCTTGATTCAACTTGGGAGATAAAGCCCTCCCTATATCTCTCAAGCATT
>SORU01000087.1 GCA_004402915.1 Fidelibacterota bacterium MT.SAG.2 | reverse complement strand
AAGATATACATCCTGAATATACGCTTAGCACCGTCAGTTGCGCCTGTGGGAACACATTCCAAACCCGCTCGACTGCCGGCGATCTGCATGTTGAGATCTGTTCCGCTTGTCACCCGTTTTTCACCGGTAAGCAGAAACTGGTCGACTCCGCAGGTAGAGTTGAGAAGTACAGACAGAAATACGGCATAAAAGAAGAATCTGAAGCATAACAATAGGTATACAATTATAACAGGCGTCTGGACATCGTTTTCAGACGCCTGTTTTGGTGTTTGATATGGCAGAAAAAAAGAAAAAGATACTTGTCGGCGGACAGGCGGTGATCGAAGGTATCATGATGAGAGCCCCCGGCGCATATGCCACATCGGTACGCAGAGCGGACGGAACTATAGAGACCGAGCGTCACGAATTTCGATCAATTCTTGAAAAGCATAAATCGCTCAACATTCCTGTTTTACGCGGAATAATAGCCCTATTCGAGACATTGAAAATAGGCATCGGCACGCTGCAATGGTCAGCGGATAAAAGCATGGAAGATCTTGAACCGGACAAAACTGCCTCTAAACCCGGTACTTTAGCGAAAGCAGCTTCGCTGCTGTTTGCTCTCTTAGTGGGGTTAGGAATATTTTTTGTCCTGCCTCTTACGGTAACGACAAAATTCTTTGAAATTGAACGAGACGCGGTTTCATTTAATCTTGTATCCGGCGCGATACGCATTACGCTCTTCCTCGGCTATATCGGCGCGATATCTCTCATGGAAGATATCAAGATACTTTTCCGGTATCATGGCGCGGAGCACAAGATGATATTTGCTTTTGAAGGAGGCTGCGAGCTGCTGCCTTCCGAAGCGAAGAAATTTATTCGGTTCCATCCGAGGTGCGGCACGAGCTTCTTGCTTATAGTCATGTTAGTGTCAATTCTTGTTTTCGCTCTTATTGATTCCATAATTCTTGGTTATGTCGGATCAATAAGCCTTGGAGTGAGACTGCTGTCTCACCTTCCGATGATACCTTTTGTAGCGGGATTAGGATATGAAGCGATCAAGCTCTCAGGGAGATACGGTTCCACGGCGGTAGGCAAAGTATTGGTCGCGCCAGGTCTCTGGCTGCAACGGTTAACAACGAAAGAACCCGATGACGCTCAATTGGAAGTTGCCGCGGTAGCGTTGAAATCCGCATTGGGCGAAAATTACGAAAAATTTGTCGGGGATAAATTTGAGGCTGATACAGTACAATGAACTCATTGTTAAGCATAGAAGAAGTGCTGCAACGGAATGAGGAACTCACAACACTCATGAGTGATCCCGCGGTGATGGCTGATAATAGACGATTTAGAGTACTTGCAAAGGAACAGAGCGAAATTGCACCGGCGGCGAAACTTGCAGAGGAGATAAATGTGCTCCGCAAAAGTATTAGTGAGGACGAAGAGATTCTTAATGGTGAGGACGAGGAGCTCAAAGAGTTAGCGGAAGAGGAGTTAAAAGAACTAAATGATAATCTGAAGCCTTTGGAAGAAGAGATACGCGAACTGCTCCTGCCGAAAGACCCCGACGATTCGAAAAAAGCGATAATAGAAATCAGGGCAGGCACGGGCGGGGATGAGGCTGCGATATTTGCAGCAGATC
>SORU01000086.1 GCA_004402915.1 Fidelibacterota bacterium MT.SAG.2 | reverse complement strand
AACGAATCCGGTGTTTTAGACGTCCGTAAACCTGCAGATTCAGCTTTCTCCCTCACCTTGTCTTTCTTGAGGTCACCCAATGGGAAAATAGTTCTTTCTATATCTCCCTGCGAAAGTCCCCAAAGAACATAAGACTGATCTTTATCGGCGTCTACCCCCTTTAGAAGTTCGGTTTCGCCTGTTTGATGATTTCTGCGGGTTCTGACGTAATGTCCCGTCGAGACAAAATCAGCGTCCAATATCTCGGCTTTTTCCAACAGAGTATCCCATCGAACAAGATAGTTGCATCTGACGCAGGGATTAGGAGTATTACCTTTTAAGTATTCCGCCGTAAAGTTATCAATCACATTTTCACGAAAGAAATCTGAAATGTCAAATACATAATGCGGGATTCCAAGCTGAGCGGAGACCATTCGGGCATTTTCAATCGAACCGAGGGAACAACAAGAACTTTCGGCGCTGAGATTTCCGCCTGATTCCTCGAACTCCCAATTCTTCATCGTCACTCCGATAACTTCGTATCCCTGTTCAATAAGCATGAGAGCCGCAACCGAGCTGTCGACTCCGCCGCTCATCGCCATGATCACTTTCTTCGCGCTCATGAACTTACAGCCTCCGGAATGGTTTTTCTAAGTCTCGCAACATGTTCCTTGATAGCCGATACGGCGACACTGACATCTTCTTCGCTGTTATCTCTGCCGAATGAGACCCGCAGAGTGCCGAGCGCTTCATCTTCGCTGAGTCCGATCGCTTTTAGTACGGAAGACATTTTTATTGCGCCTGACGAACAAGCGGCGCCCGCCGAAGCGGATATGCCCGTAGTGTCGAGATTCATGAGCAATGCTTCGCCGTCAACGCCGTCAAAGACGATAGAAAGATGACCCGGGATGCGACGTGATGGGTGTCCGTTGATCTTCACTCCACCGACTTCTTCGGACAGCCGTTCAAAAAAGGAAGCAGCGAGATTTTTAAGTCTGATGCTGTCTTGTTCCAAACGTGATGCTCTTAACTCGGCTGCTTTTCCAAAACCGACAATTCCGGGAACGTTTTCCGTTCCTCCCCGTCTGTTTCGTTCCTGATGGCCGCCGAAAAGCAGCTGCTCTATCTCGATTCCCTGACGAATGTATAACGCTCCGATTCCTTTAGGGCCGTAAATCTTGTGCGATGAGACGCTGCCCAGATCGACATCAAGCAGCTTCACGTCTATAGGAATCTTGCCGTAAGACTGAACCAGATCGGAATGAAACAATACTCCTGCTTCATGAGCTGCTTCCGCGTATTTGTGAACCAAATTAATGGTGCCGACCTCATTATTTGAATGCATAATGGAAATAAGAATCGTCTCGGGTCTTATCTCCGCCTCAAGATCGTGAGGGTGCACGCTTCCTATGTTATCGGTGAAAAGAAATGAAACATCAAACCCTTCTTTTTCTAAATCCTTACACGTATCGATCACCGCAGGGTGTTCGGTCTCTGCTGTGATGATATGGTTACCTTTTTCTTTAAGGGAATAAGCAATTCCGCGCAACGCCCAATTATCCGCTTCGGTACCACCGCTTGTAAAATGGATCTCACTCGGCGCGGCATTCATCAGTTGAGGGAGAAAGCTGAATCTGCAGGTTTACGGACGTCTAAAACACCGGATTCGTT
>SORU01000085.1 GCA_004402915.1 Fidelibacterota bacterium MT.SAG.2 | reverse complement strand
ACGGGTATTGACACCGATTTTGAGGTTTTTGGAAGGGTTTAACGGAAGGTCACTCTGACCTGCCCCCTATCTTAGGTCCACTAGTTATGTTACACATTAGGCCTTTGCCCCGCCCCCATTTTCTGTACCAGGTATAATGAGAGAATTTTCAGTTATAATCAAGTTATTTCCAATGATTTCAATGCATTAACTGGCTTTCTTTTCTCTCGATAGGACCTCGCATATTCAACGGGACTGAGATAGCCCAGTGAGCTGTGTGGTCGTATCATGTTGTACTCCATCTTCCATATTTCCAGCGTTGATCTGACTTCATCGATCTCTGTGAACCAATGCAGATTCAAACATTCCTGCCTTACCCGTCCGTTAAAAGATTCTATGTATGCGTTGTCCACAGGTTTACCGGGACGGGAGAAGTCCAGCTCTACTCCGTTGAACCAAACCCATTGATCCATGATCTTCGAAGTGAACTCGGTCCCATAGTACCTTCGGAATGATGATGATTAATACCGACAACCTCCCTAAAATAGGATACACTCAACACAATATAATAAGGAGGCGTCGGCTATGTTCAATAATAAAAAATCTACTTTAGATAGAACCTTAGTTGCAATTGATATTGCTAAAAAGTACAACACAGTCCTGGTTCAATCTCCGAATGGTAAGAAAAGAGCTTTCAGGATGGCAAACAATAAAAAAGATTATCTGGCATTCAGGGGATTCTTAAGATCTTTACCCGATATTCCCCTTATTGCCTTTGAGGCTACAGGGAACTATCATCGCCCCCTGGCTTACTTTCTTAAACGGAATGGATTTGCAGTACGCTTGATCTCTTCGGTAGCGTTAGCGCGTACACGCGATGCTCTGTTTAATACATGGGATAAGAATGATCCCAAAGACGCCCAGGTGATTCTTCATCTTATGAAGACAGGCGTGACCCAAACCTACCGGGATCCCATTCTAGAAGAGACAAATGACATTCTGGAACTTTCGAGAACGCACTTTCAGGTTTCTCTTCTTAAAACTCGGGTTCAGCACAGCATACTGACTCACTTCTTACCTTTGTACTTCCCGGAGATGGATAAGTATTACACACAGAGCAGGGCGCAGTGGTTTACACAACTCTTATACCGGTTTCCTTGTCCGTCTGCCATAACTTGCTATACATCGGATCAATTTCAAACAGTAGCATGGGACATCGTAGGTCGAAAGGTAAATAAAAAAGGATTCTTGAAAGATCTATATATGACGGCTCAAGAAAGTATAGGATTGGATGTCACGGAAGAATCTCAAGCCATGGGTGTGTTCCGCCTGATACTAAAGGAGCATATGGAACTATGTGAAAAACGAGATTGGATACAAAAACAAGCTGCGGGTTTCCTTGAAGACAACCACGACTTTCAACGTCTCAAAACCCTACCGGGTGTCGGACCGATTATAGCTCTTACCATACTTGCAGAAGCGGGAGACCTGAGGCGGTTCAGTCATCACCGTAAGTTTCTGAAGTATTGTGGGTTTGACCTTTCCACGCAGCAATCCGGCCAGTTCCGAGGACAAAGTAAGATCTCCAAGCGGGGTAATGCGCGACTCCGTTATGTCTTTTGGTTGGCCGCTGAGAGGATATCAAGAGGAGACAAAGATCTTAAACAAAATATCCTTTCTCTA
>SORU01000084.1 GCA_004402915.1 Fidelibacterota bacterium MT.SAG.2 | reverse complement strand
CTCTGACACCTGTAGGTTTTGCCATAAAATTATCCAAACCGGATATTGACTCTCTTTTGGAGTCGAAAGGGAATAAAAGACTGCGTTATTTCCCGAAATCACCTATAAAAAAAGATTATGTGCTGCTGTCGGATAACATTCTCACCGACGCCGAGTCATTTGCCGGTTTGATCAGAACAAGCATCGAATTCGTTTCGGGAAAACCATGAATAAACAGACTATGAAATACGCGGGGGGGTGGCACAGCATCCGTTACTCTCTGCAGATGGCAAAAAAAGCAGGTGGTTTCTTGAAACTGTTCCGTGCGTTAAAAAATCCCAACACCTGTAAGGTATGCGCGCTCGGTATGGGTGGCTCGTCAGGTGGGATGGTAAATGAACTCGGGCATTCACTGCAAGTGTGCAAAAAATCTATGCAAGCCCAGGTGCAGGATATGTTGCCGGCAATAAGCAACGAATTTTTTGAGAATAATTCTATTGAAGATATTGAAAAGCTCAGCGGTTATGAACTTGAATCTCTTGGAAGAATCGGAAAGCCCCTTTACGTTGCAGAGGGAGATTCACATTACCAAGTCTTAGATTGGAAAAGCGCTTTAGAAATTCTAATAGAGAATTGGCGCAAGTCCGACGTGAACAGGAGTTTTTTTATATATCGGGACGCTCATCAATCGAAGCGGGCTTTCTTATCCAACTTTTAGCTCGTCAATGGGGCACGAATAATGTCAACAATTGTTCCTATTATTGCCATCAAGCATCCGGAGTGGGGCTGACTCAGAGTCTCGGGAGCGGCACAAGCACTGTCGAGCTTGAGGATATCGGTAAATCAGATCTGGTGGTTCTGATCGGCGCAAATCCTTCAAGTAACCATCCGCGATTAATGACTCATCTGATGGAACTGAAACGCAGAGGGGGTAAGGTCATAGTTATAAATCCCTTTAAGGAGCTTGGACTTCAGCGATTTAAAGTTCCAAGCAGTGTTCGCTCGATGTTGTTCGGCTCAAATATTTCCGATCTCTATCTCCAACCGCACTGCGGCGGCGACTTAGCATTCTTGAAAGCTGCAGCCGTAAAGTTATCGGAAAAAGGTTCTATTGAAAAAGAATTCATAAAAAATCATTGCGAAGACGAATCTGAATTCCTCTCTGATTTAGAGTCGCAAACTGTTGACTCTCTCTTACAGAAATCGGGTCTGTCCGATGCTGATCTGAATTCATTTAATGAGATGGTGATCCAATCGAAACGGACAATATTTGCCTGGGCGATGGGTGTTACGCACCATTTGCACGGATCCGATACTGTTCGGGCGATAACCAATTTAGCGCTTTTGCGAGGTATGATAGGAAAAGAGGGCGCCGGGCTACTTCCGATAAGAGGGCATAGTAATGTTCAGGGGATAGGTACCGTCGGCGTGGTTCCAAAGCTAAAGCCGGAAATCGCCGAGAAAATTTCCTCAGTGATGAATTTTGAACTTCCCGCTCAGGAAGGGATGGATACATTTGCATGTATTGAGGCTGCACACAGAGGTGATATCGACTTTACCTTCATAATCGGCGGTAACCTTTACGGAGCTAATCCCAACCAAAAATGGGCATCTGAATCACTGCGGAAAATCAGGTTCATCACATACCTCAGCACTACCCTGAACAAGGGACATTTTTTTGGAAGAGGGAAAAGTACGCTCATATTGCCCGTGCTTGCGAGAGATGAAGAAAAACAGCAAACTACCCAGGAAAGTATGTTCAGTTTTGTAAGGATTTCTTCGGGGGGCAGCGCTCCTCCTGACAAGGAATTGCATTCAGAATCGGAAATACTTTCATTTGTGGGAGAAGAGTTACTCGGGAACAAGCCAGTTCCGTGGGGCTCATTCA
>SORU01000083.1 GCA_004402915.1 Fidelibacterota bacterium MT.SAG.2 | reverse complement strand
GATATGAAGCTGGTGCGATGTTAAATAACGCAGTTGCATACTCCCTCTCCAAAGCAGGCTTTGGTTGGCTCAGCACTGACCCACAAGATGGAGTAATTGCAGCTAATAGCAGCATTGATGTAACAGTGAGATTCGATGCCAATGGTCTTTTCGGCGGTGACTACTATGCCAAATTGGTTTTCGAAAGTAATGATCCGGATCCGTCACGAAAAGACTTCGCCCTACCGGTGCATCTTGAGGTGACTGGTGTACCCAATATATTCACTGATGTTACGTCAATAGATTTTGGAAATGTTTTCATCGGGTATCCGGTAAGCGTGGAGTTAACCGTTTTCAACAATGGTACGGATTCACTGAGTATCAATAATGTAACTACAGATATGCCTCTATTATTTCCGAGTGAGATACCGCCGGGTCTGACACTTCTACGAAGTTGGCTCCCAGCTCACCGCGGGCGCTGCTGTAATGAAGCTGAGGCCAGGCAAACTGGGTCTTCCCGGCTGTCGCGTTCCAATGCCAGGAATATCCGCTCATGATCATGTGAACGTTACCGAGGTAATCATAAGTAATATCGGTCTGACCAAAGTTTTCAACTGTAAGCGTATCAGACGTTGCTACGTCGGACATAAATACATCAGCAACAAGAGTGGTGTCAGTCGGGCTGGTCTGATATGGATCAAATGTAACGATCACCTCGTTCCACGTCGAGCCACCGTCACCGGTCCACGAATAAGTAGTGATATCCGCGCTGTCGAGCGTGACATTACTTCCACAGCACCATTCGTTCTTTACTAATATTTCCGAATTATCCATGGATTCACGCACGACAGGTTCGGGTGGTCCGCCGTCATGAGTAAAGCTCTTGTCTATAGTCGTTACTTCCGTCCATGTGTTTCCTTCATCGGTTGATGACCAAACTCTTGTTAAGTTATCAGGAGAGCTGGTCCATCTGTTCGTAGCGTACCAGATAACGTCATCGCTGCCGATCTGATGATGCATCCATAATGCGCCAGTAACAGGTTGAGATTTGACTACAAAAAGGCCGAACCCCTCGAGTAAGTCAACTATGAATCCGTTATCGTCTACGTGGTATACGATAGTCGCGCGCCCATCGGCTAAGGCCTGAATATTGCTCCATCCTTTTCCATCCGCTAAAGTCGCCTGTACGAAGAGCTCGCCCGGTTCACCGGGGTTATACCAGTAAACCACGCGACGGTCGTTTACTCCGGCATCTGTGCGGATGTGGGTAGTAAGATGAACGTTACCGTTATCGCTCACATCCACCAAGTCCCTGATTCCCGAGTTCCAACCGTAGTCATAAATACTGGTTGTCGGGAAGTTAAATTTGGAACCGCTCGCAGTCGCAAACGGAATGGGTGTCGTATTTAGCGGCGAAGGCAAATTTATAGACTTTGATGAACGAAACTTCGATAGTTCTTCAGGTAATATTACCCTTTTAACATAAGAGTTAGCAGGATAATTTAGACTCGATGAACGTTTCTTATTCCGCTTATCACCATCTCCAGCTGTAAGAATTGTGCTCATCAGAATGAGGCTTATTAATAGTAAATTATTAGTATATTTCATAATTAAAACATCTCCTTTGGTAAACGCTTACCATAACAAGTATTGGAGATTTCTTTAGAGTTACACCCTTCTTCATACTGAGTTCCGAGGTTATACACTACTTGGCCTCACCACACCTCACAGCCCACTTATATAAATAAGTTATAGATTACTATATTACTAACATTAAAATACGTTAATATTTCAGTAATGTCAACTTAATGATAACTGTGACCGATATGTGCCCAACTAAAGATTACCAAAAGACACTAAACAACCTGAGACGACTATGATGAAATTACAGAACTTTTAGGACT
>SORU01000082.1 GCA_004402915.1 Fidelibacterota bacterium MT.SAG.2 | reverse complement strand
CCACGGTGGGGTCAATTGCGTCCTCACTTCTCAGACGAGTGTCGATGATGCGGCCTCCACGAAGACGAAGCGCCTGCCGTAGCCATTGAACGTCGATGCCGTCAAATTGGTTTTGCTTCAGAAAGCAGCGTAGATGGTGGGTTGTGGTTGCCATATGCGCCTGCAGCTGACCCATCACCTGTCGGGCGACGTCGTGCACCTCCTTCGAGGGATCGAGTAAAATTGGCTGGCCGCAGGCTACGTGCAGTCGCCCGAGGTGGACTTTCCCCAGAAAGAGTCGGAAGCTCCAAGCGAAGAGAGAGCGAAGCCGCATCTTAGGTTTGCGCCCACCGCGAAGCTCGCCGAGAAAGGTTTTCTCCTCTGGGATGCGGTCGTAGGTGATCGCCACCGGCAGGATCGTGCATATCTTCCCAGTCGACCGCAGGATCCTCAGCAGACCCGTGTGAGGCTTGAGGAATTGCCTTGCCCTGCTCCTTGTCCCCTCAATGAAGAACAGCAGCGTATGGTTGAGTTCGACCAGATCATTGACCTGCTTAACCAGCTCCTTGCTCGCCCTGCCAACTCCGCGCTTTATATAAAATGCTTGAAGTATTGTGAGAAGTCGGCCGATGACAGGAATGCGGCCGAACTCCTCCGCAGCGGCGATATGCGGAATAGTAATGTTAAGGTCGGGTCTCACGAAAAAGAGATAGGGGCAGAGGACAAAATCCATATAGCTTCTGTGCGACGGTATGATTACCAGCAGACCGTCCTCCGGGACGGACCTCCTCGCGACCTCGAATGACTCCATATCGAAAGTGACTCTGTCAGTGCACCTTCTCAAAGCCTTCGCGATCACGTAGGCAGCTATACGGATGGCCATGTTCACCCCCGGTTTCCGCATAATCGAGCGAAAGTCGATCCCGGTTTCCCAGTATTGGCGCCCGGCAAAGATGATCTCAGAATCATTACCTCCCAGCAGATTCTGGTAGACTCCACGACAAATCGTTCGGATGTATTCCTTTGCATCGAAAGATGGATGATCGAGTGGCTTAGAGGATCGGAAATCAAAGGTATTGTGTGAAAAATATGAATACGTCTCGTTTATATAGTTTAGGTATTCTCTCAGCCGCTTCGCTGGCGTATTTCCCAAAATCTTATACATGAATTTCCAGAGTGAATTCCGCATACGAGCCGGAAGCATGCGGCTAATTAAGTGTCGTGGACTGCTTTGGCTGACGTACCTTACCCGAGGGATCTTGCCAACCCTGTGGGAAGTGAAGAAGTCTGTGATCACCCTGCCGCAGGTGTCGATGCGCAAGCTGTGCTTCAGCCCGGCTACTGCGTGGAGTATGAAGGGCTGATCTACCCCGCTTGGACTCTCCTCGAAAGCGCTGTCGATAACGCGAGCGGCGACCTCGTCGACGGGTACCACGTCTGAGCGCTCGGAAGGTCTTGCAACGAAAGTCCTCAGATGCCCCTCCCCGATAAGTCTAACGATGCCTGCGAAGCCTGAGTGGCTGTCGATCCAGCCTGGGAAAGGATAGCGCCAGCTTGCCGAGATCATACTCGGTCTCACGATGATCAGCGGTATTTCACCTCTGCGCTCGACCAGCAGGTGCTCCGCAATTGACTTGGTCAGGGTGTAGGTATTGGGATGTCCTGTCTCCTCCAGCAGTTCACTTTTGAGTGCAGTTCCATCGATGATCGACTGATAGATCGACTCGGCGGAGCGCGGTAGCAGCGCAAGACACTCTTCTATTGGAGATTCAGGATCCGAAAGCGTTGTAACATAGGCGGTGGAGACGCTTACCATCGACTGGAGCCGGTTCAGAGAACGCGCGAGCTCGAGCATATTGAGGCTACTGGTAATGTTCGCCTCGGCCGCCTCGCTGATCGGGAGGTCGAATTTGATGGACGAGGCACAAT
>SORU01000081.1 GCA_004402915.1 Fidelibacterota bacterium MT.SAG.2 | reverse complement strand
GGAGTATCTTCTACTCCTTTGATCTCTTCTATGATCACACCTTTTTCAATTTCGGCCAACATTTGACGGAAGCACACGTACTATAGAAGTTCATATTCTCTCAGATGATCTTGGAGATTTGTACGGCGAAGAAATATCATTAGAGTTTATCTCTCGTTTGAGAGACGAATTTAAATTTAACTCTTCAGAAGAATTAATAGAACAGCTGCAAAAGGACAAGATTGCCTGCAGCGTTTAAATTATATATTAAATAAGGATTAAAAAATATGAGCATTACAAAAGAAGAAAAAACGGAAATTGTCAAGAGTTATGGCACAAACGACAATGATACCGGAAGATCTGAGGTACAGGTTGCGCTCTTGACAAAAAGAATCGCCAATCTTACCGAACACCTCAAGGAGCACAAACACGATCATCATACAAGAAGAGGTTTGGTGATGATGGTAGGTAAAAGAAGACGGTTGTTGAACTTTTTAGAACGGACTCAACTCGATCGTTATCGTGATATTATTAAAGCATTAAATTTAAGGCGATAAATTCGTCCACAAACATTAAAAAGGAGTATTAATTGATTATTAAAGAAATAGAAATTGGAGGTAGAACCCTCAAGTTAGAAACCGGCAGAATTGCGAGACAAGCCGACGGCGCTATTTTAGCGACCTATGGCGAAACAATGGTTCTCGCCACAGCAGTGGCAAGTAATGAACCGAGAGAAGGAATAGATTTCTTTCCGCTTACAGTTGAATATAGAGAAAAGCAATATGCGGCTGGTAAAATTCCAGGTGGTTTCTTCAAAAGAGAGGGAAGACCGACTGAGAAAGAGATTCTATCCGCCCGAATGACGGACAGATCGATCAGACCGTTATTCCCTGACGGATTTAGAAACGAAACTCAAGTTATAATATTTGTTCTGTCTGCTGATCAGGAAAATAACGCAGATACTTTAGGAATGATCGCTGCTTCCGCTGCGCTCTCGATTTCATCCATTCCATTCAACGGACCTATCGGCGCTGTCAGAGTCGGTGAACTTGAAGGAGAATTGGTTATAAATCCAAAATTGAGTGAGATTGAAGAGAGCACTATGGAGATCATTACTGCCGGCGGAAAAGAATCGCTAATGATGGTCGAAGGAAGTATGAAAGAAATTCCCGAAAGCAGAATGCTCGAAGCGCTTACTTTAGGTCAGGAGAACGTTAAAACCATTGTCGGAATGATCGACGAACTCGTAAAAGAATGCGGGAAAGAGAAACAATCATTTCCTGAGACTGTTCTGAACAAGGAACTCTTGGACGAAGTTACAGCCTTGGTAGGCGATAAAGTCCGGGAAGCGAATAGAATGTCCGGTAATGCTAAACATGATCGCGGAGATTTCATAAAGCAGTTTACAAACGAGGCATTGGCCAGTTTAGAAGAAAAGTATCCTGAAGAGGATAAAGCTATTAAAAGTATAATCCACGATCTCGAGAAGGATGATCTGAGAAAACTGATCCTTGAAGATAACATGAGGTTGGACGGAAGAGGTCCGACCGACATTCGGGAAATTTCCTGTGAGATTGATATTCTCCCGAGAACTCATGGTTCAGCTCTGTTCACGAGAGGAGAGACTCAAAGTCTTACCGTAATAACTCTGGGCACCAAGATGGATGAACAAAAAACCGACGGCATTGACGGAGAGAGCTACAGCAGCTATATGCTTCATTATAATTTCCCTCCTTTTTCGGTTGGAGAAGCAAGGATGATAAGAGGCGTCAGTCGCAGGGAAATTGGGCATGGCAAACTCGCCGAAAGAGCAGTTGCTCCCGTCTTGCCTGAAAGTGAAGATTTTCCTTATACCCTAAGAATTGTCTCCGAAATAATGGAATCAAACGGTTCTTCTTCAATGGCTACGGTTTGCGCGTCATCTCTCGCTTT
>SORU01000080.1 GCA_004402915.1 Fidelibacterota bacterium MT.SAG.2 | reverse complement strand
GCGTGATGGGAGAGAGAAATCAAATAAAATCAATTTTTAAACAATCAACAAGTAAAATTAAGGACGCGGAGGTACAAACAATGAAGACAAGCAGATTGCATTTACGAAACCTGCTTTTACCGATAACAGTTGTAGCGATGTTGTTTTCGGTTGCTTGCGATTATGCAGCAACAACGGCACCTGAATCAGCTAAGACATCTGCTTCGGTATTAGGAGCGGCAACCTCATTAGAAGGTGTTAACTTTCTGAAGTGGAGCCCAAAATCAATGGAGAAGTTGACTGCGCTTAACAAATCAAATATAGCAGCGAAGACTATCACGGTTACGGCCGGTGGAACGGTTGGTGGTAACAAGACATTCGGTAACACGGTAGAAATACCGGCCGGAGCGCTTGACGACAACACCACAATTACGGTACAGGTCACCTGTATGGATAATCAGAATCCCTGTTCGGCAGAAGTAGAGTTTTTACCGAGCACAACGTTCAACGTGGATGTCAAGGTAACTATGAACTACGACGCCCTTGGTTTTGACGGCGATCCTTACCTGATAGACATTTACTGGTTACAGGAAGATGGTACTGGTGGTGAGATAACTAACTACACTGTAGACGAAGAAGAGAAGACTATCGTTTTCTACATCGATCATTTCACACGTTACGGCTGGGCGTACTAAGGCAGTATGTTGAATTTTACGGCATATAAGGTAAGCGACTTGAGCGAACTGTTATCATTGACAGTGATACTTACCGCGTCCATCATTTCATTGACTACAGGGAGCACGGTTAGATAATATGGCTACCGAGACTTTCACAGCAGAGTTATTAAAGATCGCTTCGAGCGCTTGCGGCAGAGGATTCAGCCGGAAGGTATCGAAGGTTCTTGAGAGTAACGAAGCTGCATTGAGAGAGACATGGCAGACAATTCTACCGACAGACCTTACCAAGAATGACCGTAACAACCTCAGTACAGACACAATATTTGAGATAATCTTAAGCGTATCGCAAGAATATCTAAGTGGAGATTCTTATGATGCGTTACTGTTGGCAATAGCGGAAGTCTCTATCGCCAATAATCAGTTTGACAGAGCGATGAACCTGTTAGAGGAAGTCAAGAGTCGTCCGGACAGTGAGACGAACAAGAGCCTCAAGGGTTCCGCGAGCCGCTTCTTAGGCGAGATATTCGCCAAGCAGGCTAACTGGTCGAGAGCTCTTGACGAGTTCAACACGGCCGAGAGTTATTTAAGAGACTCCGGCGACACCAAAGCGCTGTCGGCTACGCTTAACACACTCGGTATTCTTTATGCCGAGACAGGTAAACTCTCTAAGGCATTAGAGTCGTTTGAATCTTCCAAGAAGTTAGCCGCAGCGAACAAGGATCGCGGTCTACTTCTCAAGATCTTCATGAACCTCGGAAACATACTTAATATCCGCGGCGATCATGACGGCGCCTTAGAGGCTTATGACTCAGCACTCAAGACACTCGGCAACATGAACAACGATCCTCTGAGAGCGCTGATACATCATAATATCGGTATCGCATTCAAGAACAAAGGCAACCTTGCCGCAGCAGAGCGTAAACTCAATGACGGACTCAAGTTCTCCGAACGCGCAGGCGATGAGCGTATAGCCGGTCTCTCATACTTAGAGAAGGCTGAGATCTATCATCAGAAGAACAAGATAGACGAGAGTGTCCTGCTTGCTACGAAGGCATTCAGGATATTCAGTGAGATGAAGGACAGACTTGGAGTTGCCGAAGTTTACAAACTTATGGGTATGAACCATAAGAAGAACGGCAGGTTCGACCTTGCTGAAGTCTATCTTGGTAACTCACTCCGGATCAACGAGCGTCACGACAACGCACTCAATAAGGGTGAGACCTACCTTGAGATAGCGCGCCTTCACACAGAGACAAAAGACCCGGCGCAGGCTGAAGTCGACTACGGCAGAGCACTCGAATGCTTTACATCTATCGAAGCACAGCA
>SORU01000079.1 GCA_004402915.1 Fidelibacterota bacterium MT.SAG.2 | reverse complement strand
AGTCTCGTGGGCTCGGAGATGTGTATAAGAGACAGATATTGATCGATTAATTGCGAACACTATGAACACTAAGATTAGGGGAACTGTAGATCATTTATATGAATACGTTCTTAGAATGGGTATTGGTAATTATAGTAAGAGTAAAATAAAGTTATGGTGGGGATATAGGTCAGATCTAGCGCATGGAAAGATAATAAAGGATGAAACTTTAATACCAGAATTATCTAAATTGATGGTAGTTGTTCAGCGCTCGATTCGCAAAGAGTTAAGTGGATGATTGAAAGTGTTGATAATAGTAATTTTACGGAATGACGAATAATTGATTCGCTGTTTCTTCTCCAAGAATCTAATTCACTCTCCTACCCCCTGCTGAAGATTGTTCAGATTGCTGTCCTAACCCCTTTGTTAGCTTCTCCACCTGTTAACCTTAGGAAGGCTATCAATCCTCTTTTCTATTTTAACAATACTATTTTCCCTGCTTGGATGAAATCACGAATTGTTAATAAATCAGAAGATGCAGAATTGTTGACTAATAATTTAACAAACAGGATACTATTCAACTTCATCAGGTGTGTCTTTTGGCTTTTCCATTCCCATTGCATCCATACCTCTTTTTAGCTGTTCAAACCATCTCTCTTTCGCTATTAGCTGCTCTTGGCTTGTAACTTTAAATAAATGATCCCAAGCTTGGTCGTAGAAATTTATTATTTCCTTTTTTCGATCTGGAGCATATAATCGCAGTGAATCACCGAAAAACAATTTTGCTTTACCTATTGTCAACTCATCTGTTTTAATTTTTTTACTCCTCTCAATGAATTCAATATATGATTCCTCTATTTCGTCTATCGGCCGTCCTGCATGAGTTGTGGAAATAAATAAATTAAAGTAATTTGCATAATTCTCTGGGTCTGCCAAAATTGCTTTCTTAAGATGAATAATTGAATCCACTGGTTTATTTAAAAAATCAGATTGATACAAAAGACCTAATTGTGCATTAGCTGCCCCATTTTCAGGATCAATGTTTAACACACTCTTAAACATATTCTCCGCTGGTCTAAATTGTTTCTGCGTCATATAAGTAAATGCAATGTTTAATTTTTGTTCTATTACGTTGGAATCACCTAATTTTTGAAACTTTATCTTATATTCATCTGATGCTTTTTTAAATTTGGTTTCTATATTATCTTTAATTTTTTTTACCCATATCCCACCACCAATAGTTAACGAGGTAAGTACAAGCACCAGTATTCCAAGAAATACTGTTATCAAACTGAGGGTGTTACCAACATTAGATAGACTAATTGAAGATATTAAAGATAACATATCAAAAATATTCTGACTATCATCAAAGACTCTCATGATATCCATACCTTCAATTAATACTAAAACAGAATCTGTTTCGTCTTTTAAACTGTTATAAAGTTTCCTGATCAGATCAATTTCAGATTTTAAGGAGTCATTACTTTGAGTAACTGAATCTAGAGATGCGTGATATATAATGTGGAGAGAATCTTTATCTGTTTTTAGAGATTCGATTAATTTGTAGCTAGTCAATAGATGTTTCTCAAGCTTCTTCTGATATTCGAAAATAGAATCCAACTTGGTCTGCCTCATTGCACTTTGAGTAGATATCCCAGAGGTTTGATCTGCACTGATCAGAAAGCAGAAAATAATTGACATTACTAATGAATTCAAATGTTTACCTGATGCAAATTTTACTTGAAACGGAAATTTACATGTGCTAGGATCCATAGTTAAGAAATTGACTAGTTTTTTCAATCTTCATGTCTTGGAGCAATCTCCTCTATTATTGACTTTCACCTATTTTGAGGTGTAGCTGGAAAGTCTGGAAATCGAACCCAGCAGAGTTTATTTAACTATTATCATCCCAATTATCTCAGCGATAGAAACTCTAAACGCCTAATTTCTAGCGTTGGTAAGGAATTTCTTGCAAATTTGTGGTAAACCTCCGGGGTCACCCGAAGTGACT
>SORU01000078.1 GCA_004402915.1 Fidelibacterota bacterium MT.SAG.2 | reverse complement strand
GCGCTACCAATCATGAGAAGGTATTATTCGGGATGTATATCGATTTTGGAATCGGCGGCACAGGAGATTCAGATGACGATCAAGGTGAATTCGATCCGATATTAGACATAACGTTTGCCTGGGACCGTGATGGCCTCGGAGATACCGGCTGGGGCCCAGTCGGCGTGGCAGGTTATGCATTCCTCGAAAGCCCGGGAAAGGGAGACGTGTTTATTTACGACGAGTTCGGTGACCTTATAGAGACGATACCGGGAGACGGCATAGACAATGACGATGACGGACTTATAGATGAAAGCAGAAGCAGTCCGCGAGGTGAATTCGTTTTCGGTTCCGTCGGAATTTATAATGACGGTAATCCAAAATGGCACTGGGAAGGTGATGAGGACGGAGATTGGGATGGTTTTAGCGATCTGAATGGAAACGGTTTATGGGATGAGGGAGAGCCTTTGAATGACGATCTCGGCGCTGACGGTGTCGGGCCGATCGATGAACAGTATTCGGGTCCCGATTTCGGAGAGGGTGATGGTTTCCCAACGGACGGTGAGCCTGAATATAATAAAACCGACAAGGACGAGTCCGACCAGATCGGTTTATCCGCCGTTAAGTTATTTAGTCTTCATGAGTTCGACTTGAACATGGATGAACAAATATGGAATATCATGGCGTTTGGCACGTTAGATCCTCAGGAATCTGATGTAAATTTAGGGGCGTTATACTCCTCAGGTCCCTTTCCTTTAAAAGTCGGTCAGACAGAGAGCTTTTCAATGGCTCTGCTTTTCGGTGAAGACAGGGCGGACATTTTAAGAACAAAGCAAACCGTTCAAAAAATCTTTAATGCCGACTATAACTTTTCCAAGCCGCCGAATAAGCCCACCTTGACCGCTGTTCCCGGAGACCAGCAGGTAACGCTTTATTGGGATAGAAGAGCGGAGAGCAGCTTTGACCGGTTTATCGGTGAATTCGATTTCGAGGGTTATAAGATTTATAGGAGCACGGACCCGGCTTTCCTCGAAACGAAGATAATAACCAACGCATTTGGCATCAAAACCTTTCGGAAGGCAATTTTCCAGTGTGATTTGATTAATTTTGATCCGGATACGCTCTGGTGGGTGAAAGGAACTCACCCATCCGATATCAATGGTATCCAATTTGACATGGGTGATGATACGGGACTGGTACATACCTGGATCGACACTACGGTTCAGAACGGACAAACCTATTATTATGCGGTAGTCGCTTATGACCGTGGTTTTCCACCTCCAATTGGAGGTGGTGAAGGTCTGCCGCCCACAGAAACCACTTCAATTATTAGTATAGACAACCAGGGTAACGTAACTAAAACGGATATAAATACCGCTGTGGTGATTCCCAACGCTCCGGCCAGTGGTTATAAAATGCCGGAGTTAAAGGAAATTACTCATATAGAAGGTCCCGGGACGGGCAGTATCTCAGTTGAAATAATTGACCGTTTGAAAATAAAGGAAAATCGCACATACCGAATAGAATTTCATCACGACGGACTTTTTGAAACAACTGACTACTCTGTTTTTGACGTTACCGGTAACCAGAAGGTCAGTCTGATTGCAAACAGTCCTTATATATTTAGTGATTTAATTTTAACGGATCCTAATAAAAGCAAATATAAAATTGTGCCTCAGGATGGGGACGTCTTTGATGGATTGAGGATATCAGTTTTTAATGATTCGATCACGACTAACAGAGATGCTTCCGGCTGGAAAGAAGGGAGCGAGAGCACGCTATCACACAAACTTAGTTTACAAAATCTCGATGGCGTCCTATATCCTGCAGACTACGAGATTCGCTTCTTCGAGGATTCGGTGGCTACTTCTACAAACGGTAAACCAGCAAAGTTTTCCGTCTGGAACGTGACAGAGGAAAGACCCAGCAGATTCTTCTTCAAGGATCTGAACGGAAATGGAATTCCTGACCCCGGAGGCTCGGAAAAAATCTATTTTTGGGAAGTATATGACCTGT
>SORU01000077.1 GCA_004402915.1 Fidelibacterota bacterium MT.SAG.2 | reverse complement strand
TTATTAGATCTCCAGTCTGTTTGCCTGAAGCAATTCAGACAAATAAAAAACTGTTAATAACGAAATGACCATGTTGGTGCAGGGCGAACCGTCAAAGCGGAGAGGGTGGGATTCGAAAACACATATTTTCCGTATGTAAAAGTCTAATATTATTAACACTTAAGCCTTGTTTTTCAGGCATTGCAACCCCTTCAAGTAACTTACTGTTTATGCCTGTTTCAGCCGTAACTGAACAGCACTTAATCCCCGATTAATCCCCGTTTTGGAATCAAAGGTTATTAAGTCAACGGCTCTCCTTGTAGCATTCTCACTTAAATGAGCATATACCTGAGTCATGATTATTGACTTATGACCAAGTAATTTCTGCACATCGTAGATCGAAGCACCGTTTATTACCAAGTAGGATGCGAACGTATGTCTGAACGTATGGCATCCGGCTCTATTCCAATCATAACCAGCCCCTCTTAATACGCCCTGTATGTGCTTTCTCACCTTCTGACGTTTAGAATCTACGTCAAGCTCCGGGAACAGTTTAGGCGTGTCCGTTCCGTAATCAAGTAGATGCTTCTTAAGAGTATCGTTTATCGGGATCACTATACTTTCATCTGTTTTCTGAGTAGTGACATTGATAAAGCCCCTTTCAAGGTCTATATCAGACCATCTTAAATTACCCGCATCCGAGGCTCTTAGCCCGGTATGTAGCAAGACCATAAAGAATGTCTCATACTTCCCGGAATTCTCAAGGAGTAATTCTACCTCTTCATTGCTGAAATATCTCGGTTTGCTCTTCTTAACTTTCTTGCGCTTGAGATCGCTTGCCGGATTATCCATTCTGTACTTATGCTTGACCGCAAAGTCAAAGAGATTTTTAAATAAGTCTATCTCCATGTTTACGGTCTTACCCGCTATTCCGTCAACGCTTATCCTTTGAGTGACGTAATTATCAAGTAGCGGGTAATCAACTTGACTCACATTCTTGATCCGCTTAGCATCAAAATACCGCTCGTAGTGCCTGAACATAACTCCAAGCCTCTCTCTATATCCTTCGCTATGAGATTCAGCGTTAAGATGTTCCCGGAAGTGCTTAATCAATTCAAATAAAGGAGCATCCGAGTGTACGGAGAATTGACCTAATTCGATCTTGCGGGTGATCTCTCCGAGCCTCATTTTAGCAGCCTCTTTATTCGCTCCTACTTTCTCCCGGTACAGCTTACCTCCGAAATACCAGTGGATAAAGTAGGTCTTACTTTTCGTATTAGTCCGTTCATATATGTATGCCATGACTAACCCTCCTCCTCATTTACAACATTTAAGTATTTCGTTACTGCTGAAGCTAGATAGTCTTTTGCTGCCTTGAGACTATCTTGAAATACTTCTATTATATCCATTTCATTGTCTTCGTGGCTGACTATATGCTTAATAACCCATCCATTACTTATTTTGTACAGTTGAAATTCTATATATTTATTTTGGTCTAACATGACTAACCCTCCTTAGTTATTTTGATTTTTATTCGGTTTCAAGGCATCCGAGTCCTCGGCCACATGGATAGTTTCGATTCTAAGACCATCAAAGACACCTAATGCAGCGGCTGCCATTTCTTCCATGTCCGTAAACAGATTTATTAACTTATCCGATTCAATAACGTTTATGGAATTGCCTCCCTTAAACCCATTATCACCTATAGGGAGATTAGAGATTACGTGGAGCGTATTCTCAAGCATTGCTATTTTATTAATTCCATCGTTAAATGCTTCGACCTGATCTTCGGAAATACCGACTGATTCAAAGTTTCCTCTTAACATTGCTTGGCCTCCTCTTTCTCAATTATCTGATTCATGGAGCTTGAAATATCATCAATGTCAAGTCCAATAGTCTCAAGCATTTCACTTGTATTGGCGTGAAACATTTTAAGGTATTCTGAATCGTGAGTTTTAACGTCTATCTCACTAATAAACAGGAATGATTTTGACATGAACATAAGATCATTGATGCAACTGTTTAGTCTTTCCCGCTGGTTCTGTCTAATACCCATCTTGATTGCGGTGTCTATACTTAGCATGATACCCTCCTAACAAAAGCCCCCATTTCACAGGTGGTAAGTAAACGTGGTTAGACGTTTTCGCCTGATTCACAGGGGCTATGCTTCTTTTATGAATATAAAAATACCACATCTACTTACCCTGTCTCTTATACACATCTGACGCTGCCGACGAGCGA
>SORU01000076.1 GCA_004402915.1 Fidelibacterota bacterium MT.SAG.2 | reverse complement strand
GCCGGGGACATTGTATTTATATAATCTTCCGCCTCTTGAAGGCGGTGAAGAGGGAACACTATATGAAGATATAAGATTTCAAGATCAAGGTGTTGGTATATATAGACCTATTACCGATGAAACAGAAGCAAACGATTTTATATACAAATACTGCACTAAAATATCTAATGGGAAGGCAACCAAGGAACAGATAGCCGAAGTGTCGGAATATTGTGTTGAGGGTAAGGTCAAGGATGATCGGGGAAGGGAAGTGTTTTTAAAGCATAAACGAATTCGAGAAAGTTTAGAAATTAAAGAGTCTACTTACAGCAGACGGCTAAGGGTAATGGAACGGAATGGATTCTTTAAGAAATATAATTATGAATTCGGAAAATAAAGTTGCCGAGAAATGGATAAATCCGAGAATAGTAAAGCAGAGAAGGAAATATTAACAAGGGGGTATCATGTCAGATACAGCAAAAATAATTAATGCACTAAAGGAGGCGATTGAGGCACATGAAGCAATGATAGACCTCATTCAAAACGGAAGGATTATCATAGATACAATGGAGCGCGTTTCAATGCTCAGTATCGCATTAGGAGCGATGTATCATGCTTACACAAATGAAGTAATACCGCTTTTAGATATGCAGGGTAGTAATCAAATGAGCATGAATTGACCTATGAGTCTGGAGGGAACATAGACCAAATTATCTCAAGATTATCTAACACAAAATTAAAAGGTTCCGAACTTTGGGCAAGTTGTCCGCTCGGAATTCACGTAGACAAAAATCCTTCATTTTCTATCAACTTAGAGAGCGAAGTTTTTTTATGTTTCAGTTGCGGAGAATCGGGAAATGCTTATCAGCTGGCAATTCGTATGGGGCTAAAGCCGGAAGGAACCTTTCAGCCTTCACTTAAGCGATCTAAGCCGAGAGCGATTCAGCCGTGGCAGTTGGCAAGGCGAATCGGAGAATCTTTTGATGCCGTTGAGGATATTTACAATGAGGCTTATCGGCAGAAGCGGAATATCCTTGAAAAGAATTGGAATGAGCGGAGAATAACCGAATCTAAATATTACGCTAAGCGACAGATAATTGATTATCAATTTGATACTCAAATGGAGGTACACGACAGGAACAGGAATCTTTTAAGTTTTGAGGCAAAAAATGGGGGAAGGGATGAAAAATTCAAGCGCGATCTTGTCAATGCAGATTGATGATCCTGATATACTAATTTCGGCGATTGAAGCGGATCTTGAATTAGTCACTACTCGCACTATTCATTTCCGGGAGTTGATACCTGAAACGGGGGTAGTGCGGGAGTATTTCGATTACGCGGAACCGATCACGGATGCACCGCCCGTATATCACCTATTTTGCGCCCTGAGTACAATTGGAGCGGCAATCGGCAATAAGGCATATATCAATTTCGGGCCTAATCGTATTTATCCTAATCTATGGATCATACTACTTGCACCGTCATCAATATTCAGAAAAACGACTTGCATCAATATAGCCAGATCAATATTGGATAAAATAAGTCCTAAATCAGTATTCGCGCATCACATAACAACCGAAAAGATGCTATCGGAGTTGAATAATCATCCGGCGGGTATAATAACTCCCTTCGAGTTCAAGTCACTTATGATGATGCTGGCCAAGGACTATAATAACGGCCTAAAGGAGCTTCTAACAGAGATATACGACTCTCCGGCATCCTTGAAGCGGTCTACAATGGGTAATAGCTTTGAGATAATAAATCCTTCACTCTCAATTCTATCCGCAAGTACGCTTTCTTGGTTTAATGAATCGGTTAAATCCGGGGATGTGTTCGGAGGGTTCCTAAGTAGGTTCCTATTCGTTCCATCAACCACTAAAAAGGAGTTTATGGCCTTCCCGCCCGATGCCGATCAAGGCAAGGTGAATAAGTTGGTAATGAACATTAAGAAGGTAACGGAAATTGAGGGGCAAGCAGACCGAAGCGTTGTCACAAGCATTTACACTAACTGGGCGAAGCGCAACGAGGATTTTATACTTAACCATCCTAATCAAGAGATACTCGCACCTTTCTTGACACGAATGAGCATATACACGCTGAAATTCGCTCTTATACTGAATATATCAGAGGGGAATGGATTAAAAATAACTCTCCCTAATATGTACCGGGCAATCCTGATAACCGAATTCCTGAAGCGGCATTTAGAGGAGTTGGCAGGGGAGGCATTCGGTACACCTTGGGAAAAAGAGCAAAAGAAGGCACTTAAACGAATAAAAGATAGTCCTG
>SORU01000075.1 GCA_004402915.1 Fidelibacterota bacterium MT.SAG.2 | reverse complement strand
AAGGCATTACCGATCTGCTGATAGTCGACCACAATCCGAACGGCACAAAAGACGCCAATCTTAATCCTCTAAAGTACTCACAATATGTGGATAAATATGATTTCATTAAACCATTACTTGAGGGTAAGTATGGCGATGGAATAGACGCAATTATTCACCTTGGAGCGTGCTCGGATACTACAGAAACTGATAAAGAGTATCTTTATAAGAATAATTTTGAATATACACGTAAATTAGCTGAATTTGCCGTGGAGAATAGAATCCGATTTATATATGCGTCAAGTGCCGCGACATACGGTAACGGTGAGAACGGCTATTCAGATGATGAAAGTCTGATTCCTACTTATGAACCGCTTAACGAGTATGCTCGTTATAAGCAGATGTTTGATCTCTGGGCAATAGAAGAAGGTATAATAAATAAGATAGTTGGGTTGAAATACTTCAATATTTTCGGTCCGAACGAGGGTCACAAAGGAAATATGAGAAGCATGGTTTTGAAGGCGTATGAGCAAATTTTTGCATCAGGTAAAGTTAATCTGTTCAAGTCACATATAGCTGATTATGAAGATGGAGAGCAGAAGAGAGATTTTTTATATGTAAAAGACGCAGCGGATATGACTCTCTTTTTTCTCGATAATCCTCAACTGTCAGGAATTTATAATATCGGTTCCGGAAAGGCAGAGACATGGAATGAACTTATCGGCAGTCTCTTCCAATCGCTTGACATGGAGCCTAAAATAGAATATATCGACATGCCTGATAAGATACGCGATCAGTACCAATACTACACAAAGGCTGATATGACCAAGTTTTCAAAATTAAATTATTCCAAAACAGCTATGTCGCTTCCCGACTCTGTTGATGATTATGTTCAAGGCTATCTTCTTTCGGGTAAGAATATTGGTGAGTGATTTTCTAATGGATTTCCGGAAACAACGAATAACGTTATCTGCCCTAAATTAGTATAATCAAATTTATTGCCTTTACCTGAACAAAAAGTTACTTTACGCACGCTCTAAAAGGAGAGGTGGCCGAGTGGCTGAAGGCGCACGCTTGGAAAGCGTGTTTACCGCAAGGTAACGTGGGTTCGAATCCCACCCTCTCCGCACTGTAATGCTGTAATACCAATACTTACAGCCCCTTCAAATTCAATCGGCGATTAATCGGGGATAGTGAATAAATACCGATTGTGTATACGTAAATAAAAGTCTTTACATAATAAAAGATGTTGACAATGTAAAGACATTGCTTTATCTTATTATCATGAAAAGAGAGATACTTCTAAATATTAGAATGAGCAAGGAGGAGAAACACAAACTCGATTCATTATCATTAAGCCTCAATGTTTCAAAGTCAGAATTAATACGCGAAGGAATTAAACGGATAAATGTTGATCCCGAAGATTATAAACGAGCAACCTTGGAAGACTTGCAGATTGATTTGGATCAGGTAAGAAAAGGGCAAGCTTATGCGAAAAGCGAAATTAAAGGCCTTGAGCATCTTTTGGTTAGGCTCAAAGAAGATGAAGGTGAAGTAATGAGAAGAAAAAAAATGGCTGAAAGGGAGTTGCGACAGATAATAAAGTCTAAGAAATAAGAAAGCCGATACGGGGAATCGTACCGGCTTCTAATAAACCGATTATATTAGATACAATCGAAGTATCTCTAATATAATCCTACGATATAAAAATACAAGATATTTCGCTTATTCGTTAAGTAAGCGGAGGGCTGTATAAAAATAATTGAAAATAAAGTTGCCGAGAAATGGATAAATCCGAGAATAGTAAAGATGGGAGGGAAGTTTGACAATATGATGAAAGGGGGATCATGGAAGAGATAGGTAGCAAATATCCCGATTATCTAACCACTGCTGACGTGGCGGAGTGGCTAAGGATTTCGGAGGCAAGAGTTTTCACAATGTGCAAACAGTGCCAATTCCCTTATATAAGGCTGAGCAAAAGGCGAATAAGGTATCCAAAACAGGCGATCATTGCGTATATGGATGCCCGCGGTCAAGGGGAAGGAGTTAACAATTAACCGAGAGGGCTATAAATGGTAGAAGTTCAATTTATGACGTTAGATGAGATTACAGAATTTAGGGAGCGAGCCGCAAGAGGAGCGGGATATGTTTACTACAGGGATGAGACGGACTATAAATTTGGTTCCGATGAGCCAATAATACCTAAATATACGCGAATTGATTTAACTCCCGCAATAATTCGAATGGCTCAAAATGATTTTATTAATTACGGATCGCTGAAATATTCCGCAGATGACATCAATAA
>SORU01000074.1 GCA_004402915.1 Fidelibacterota bacterium MT.SAG.2 | reverse complement strand
AAAGTGAACAGACCCTTCCCTTTTAGAACTGTAACAAAGAAAATAATCAAAAGGATTTAACTTGGCTTTACCAAAAAGAAAAATATCAAAATCTCGGCGAGACAAAAGACGTACGCACTATAAGGCAACCATTTCTACCACTATGAACTGTCCGAAATGCCTTCAACCCAAACTTACTCATAGAGTATGTCCAAATTGTGGATATTATAACGGCAGATCTGTTATTGCCGCTTCAGAGTAGCTAACACTTAATAAAACTTCCGTAACGGATTAAAACCGTGAAAATGAGAATCGCCATAGATGCCATGGGCGGGGATTACGCGCCTCTGGAAACTGTCATGGGAGCTGTCCTGGCAGCCCGCGAATATGACAATGATACTCAGTTGATACTGATTGGTGATAAAAATGCCGTGAATGGCGTTTTATCGCGGGTAAACAGCCCTTATCCCGAATTTGAGATAATTGATGCCCCCGATATTATAGAGATGAGCGATTCCCCTACAAGAGTACTTAGGACTAAACCTAATTCTTCAGTTTCAATCGGCACAAAGATGCAAAAAGCGGGTGAAATAGACGCTTTTGTAAGCGCCGGCAATACGGGTGTTTTTTATGCCTCTACGCTGATGAGCCTCGGCAGGATAAAGGGTGTTCGCCGACCTACAATCGGAACATATTTACCTTCAGAGAACCATGGTACCACTATCTTTGACGTGGGAGCAAATCCTAATTGCCGTCCGATCCATCTTTTACAGTTCGCAATAATGGGTAGTATTTACGTCGAGTACATCCACGGGTGGAAGAATCCATCTGTCGGTTTATTGAGCATCGGGCATGAATCTACAAAAGGGAACGAGTTAACAATTGAAACTCATTCCGTTTTTAAAGAGAATCTTCCCAATTTTTACGGGAATGTCGAAGGAAAGGATATTCTGATGGGTAAAGTGGATGTAGTCATATGTGATGGTTTTGTAGGAAATATAATCTTGAAATTTGCTGAATCATTTATTGAAATTTTGAAAACAAAATCTGATTTTTACCTTAAACATAAACCATTCGCCAAGCTCGGTGCATTGATGATGATGCCCGCTTTCAAGGAGTTGAAGGAAGACCTTGACTATCAATCTTACGGCGGTGTACCTCTTTTGGGAGCAAACGGAATTTCAATTATCGGACATGGACATTCATCGAGAGTGGCAATTAAGAGCGCCATTAGAGTTGCGCGAAAAATGGTAAAAGAGAAAATAAACGAGCATATTGCTGAAAAAATATACGAACTTAACGTTGAAAGCACGAAAGAAACGAGGGAGAATGTTTAAATGAATCAATCGAATCACAATCCTATACTCGCAAAAATAAGCGGTGTAGGTAAATATTTACCCGAAAAAGTGCTGACAAACCGAGATCTTGAGAAATTGGTGGATACAAATGACGAGTGGATCGTCTCACGTACAGGAATTTCTGAGCGGAGAATAGTTGCTGATGGCGAAGCAACATCACATATGAGTATCAATGCGATCAACGAACTTTTGGAGACGACCGACACCGACGTAAGCGAAATCGATGTAATCATAGTAGCAACGGTGACACCCGACAGATTTTTTCCTTCGACTGCATGCATAGTTCAAGAAAGAATCGGCGCCAAAAACTGCTGGGGATTCGATCTCTCTGCTGCTTGTTCCGGATTCGTTTTTGGATTGAATACAGCAAGCCGCTTCATCGAGTCCGGCGCATATAAAAAAGTAATTGTTGTAGGGGTCGATGCCATGAGCACTATAATGAATTACAAAGACAGAAATACCTGCATTCTATTCGGCGACGGCGCAGGGGCTGTTTTAGTCGAGCCTTCAGAAGAGGAAGGATTCGGAATAATAGACTCGATGAGTTTGATAGACGGTTCAGGAGGAGACCACCTATACATGCCGGCGGGCGGAAGCGAGAAACCGGCTACCCATGAAACTATTGACGCTGATGAACATTATTTACATCAGGATGGAAAAAAAGTTTATATAAACGCCATAAAAGGAATGGCTGACATTTCCGCTAAAATATTAGAACGAAATGGTCTTAATGGCGGGGATATTGATGTGTTCATTCCCCATCAAGCTAACAAACGCATTATTGACTCTACCGCGAAACGCTTGAATATCGATCCTTCAAAGGTTATTATCAATATAGGCAAATACGGAAATACTACAGCCGGGACGATCCCTCTCGGAATATATGATGCTGTTAAGGATGGAAGGCTTAAAAAAGGCGATGTCACGGTTTTAGCCGCATTCGGCGCAGGTTATACACTTGGCAGCA
>SORU01000073.1 GCA_004402915.1 Fidelibacterota bacterium MT.SAG.2 | reverse complement strand
GAATTACAGAAGATATTCTTACTCAGCTTTCTAAGATAAAGAGTTTAGAGGTGATCTCCCGGACTTCGATCATGCAATATAAGAACACAACTAAAAGTATGAGTCAGATAGCAGAAGAACTTGGAGTAGCGACGATTTTAGAAGGAAGCGTCAGGAGGGGCGGAAACCGCGTCAGAATAACCGCTCAGCTTATAGATGCGAGGACTGATAAACATATCTGGGCTAACAGTTACGATAGGGATTTAGACGACATCTTCGCCATTCAGACCGACGTTGCTATCAAGATAGCGGCTGCCTTAGAGGCTTCTCTTACTCCAGAAGAAAAAAAACGCATCAATGAAAAACCCACAGATAACTTGGAAGCATATGATTATTATCTGCGTGGTAACGAATATATGGCGAGGGATTTTCAATCTTCAAGTTTTACACTTGCTATTCAGATGTATGAACAGGCAATTGAGCTAGACAGGAATTTTGCCAACGCATATTCCAGATTATCATTTGCTCATTCGCAAATGTATTGGTTTTATCATGACAGGACAGAAGAACGACTTAGAAGATCTAAGAAAGCATTAGATAGAGCATTGATCATAAACCCCGATCTCCCGGAAGTTCACGCGGCGTTTGGATGGTATTACTATCATGGATATTTGGAATATGAAAATGCCCTTATGGAATTTCAAAAAGCAATTGATCTGGGACTAAATAATAGCCTGTTAAATTTGGGAATTGCTTCCGTTTATAGAAGACAAGGAAAAATGGAAGAAGCAATTGTCTATTTTCTCAAAGCAGAGGAATTAGATCCTCGCTCAACAGACGCATATTTTAATACGGCAGAGACTTATATGCTACTCAGACAGTATGATGAAGCAGTGAAGCACCTGAATAAGGCAATCTCTCTTGCGCCTGATCAAATGTTCAGTTATAATATTAAATTGTATCTCTATTTACAGAAAGATGCTGATCTTAAGAAAGCTAGATCAGTACTTGCTCAAGCAACAAAGAATGTCATCTCTGAATCGGATATCTTTTTCGTTTTAATGAATTACACAATAAATATTTTTGAAAGAAATTATGAAGATGCTTTGTATTCATGGTCTAAGGGAGATGAAGACGCCATTGATGGTCAGTTCAATTATACTCACCACTATCATATTAAGGCATCGATATATGGATATCTTAAAAATCCTGAATTAGAGAAAACTTATTATGATTCTGCGTTGACGGTTTATAAAAGGATGATAGAAGAGAATCCAAAAGACAGCCGGCTTCATAGCTCTATCGGATTAGTATACGCAGGTTTAGGCAATAAGGAAGAAGCAATAAGGGCTGGTAAAAAGGGTGCGGAACTTCTGCCTATCAGCAAGGAAGCATGGCGAGGCGCGATTCGAGTTAGGGACCTCGCGCATATATATGCAGTTGTGGGAGAATTTGATCTGGCTCTTGATGAAATAGAACTACTGCTCTCTGTTCCAAGTACCTTGTCTGAGAATATTTTACGTCTTCATCCGAAATGGGATCCGCTTCGGAAGCATCCTCGATTTATTGCGCTCTTAAAAGATTAATTTTTAGTCGGGGAAGGACTCGCGTTACCCATATCGACTATAACTTTCCATTTTCCGTCAGCTTGTTTCCGCCAGACATTGAGATACTTGCCGTACATATTGGTCTCCGTACCATCACTGTTCCGGACTACAACGACAAATTTTCCCCAAGTCCAGCCGAGATCGCCTGAACTCGCGACATCCGCTTTCACGGGTGTCCAGAGGAGGTCATAGTGGTCTCCCTTCATAGTTTCATAGATAGCGTTTTTGCCGTAGATAGGCAGGCTCCCTTCAGGAAGCTGCATAGCATTATCGGCAAGGTAGAGATAAAACGCCGCCGAGGGACCTTTTTTGACCGAGGTACGCGCGAATTCATAATCTGTGTCGAGAAGTATCTTGCGTTCAGCTTCCATATTCACCTGAGCGAAAGCTACAGCGTAGCCGCCGAAAGAGAAGAAGATGAAAAGAAAGATTATTTTTATTATCGAATTAAATCTCATAACTGCTATCCTCCATAATTATCTGTTGCCTGATGCCATTTTCAGCGCTTCAGGCAGCTTTCTGAGTTTCAGCATACTGATTGTTCCGAATATAGGTCCCAATACGAGTATTATAAAAGCAAAGTTCCAGCCTACTTTATCAGATATGACAGGTATCAGTCTGATGCTTATCATGGTCAATAGAAATCCCATGCTTGTTTGAAGCGCAAGCGTTGTTCCGACACTGTCTCTTATACACATC
>SORU01000072.1 GCA_004402915.1 Fidelibacterota bacterium MT.SAG.2 | reverse complement strand
ATTTTGACACCCATACCGGAATTCAAGCGCTTGAATGGATTCCAATCGTCCAATCATCTGAAAAAGAGGAATTTATTAAAAGAGCACAGGATGACGGATTTGTGGACTTTCAGTTCAGAGAGAAAAATCCGGAGGGTGAAATGGTCCCGGTCGAGCCACGAGCCGAATATTATCCGGTATTTTATATTGAACCTTTAAGCGGTAACGAAAAGGCGTTCGGGTTTGATCTTGGGTCAAATCCAGCTCGGTTAGAGGCTATTGCAAAGGCAGTTAATACCGGCAAACTTACGGTCACTGGAAAAATCAACCTTGTTCAGAAATCTAATATCGAGCCCGGAATATTGGTATTCGAACCTATTTATGAAAATCGTGCTAAGGGAAAAATCAACCGAAATTCTCAAGTAACTGAAGACAGTAAAGTCGTAGGTTTCGCTTTGGGAGTATATTCAATTAAAGCCCTTTTAACTTCTGCTCTAATTGAGTATCCCGATGTTGGGCTGAACATTTCACTATTCGATGTGTCAGCTCCATCGGGTTCAGATTTTCTTACTGCAATTAGCGATTTAAAAGATAATCAAGAATTAACTCGCCTCTATTCACTATCTACTTTATTAGAGGAAGTTCATTTTTCCCAGAGGCTGGTTGTAGCGGATCGAACTTGGGAATTAGTTTTCACACCGCACAAGAAGTTTTTGGCGGCAATTCCCAATAGATCATTATTTATACTGATTTCCTGGCTTTCTTTGACATTAGTGATGATGATTGCTTACGGAATTATCTTTACCACTCTAACTACTCGTATAAAAGGAAAACAAAAATCTAGAATGATGGCCGAAGAAGTTCGGCAATTTATTGAAACTTCCAATGCTCCGATCTTTGGAATCGACAATAACGGAAATATAGACGAATGGAACCAGACATCGGAGACGCTGATCGGATACAAAAAGATGGAAGTCATTGGGAAAAACCTGGTGATGAAGTTCGTCGCAGATGATATGAGGGAATCGGTAAAGGAAGTGTTTGACAAAGCTTTGAATGGTCATCCGACAGTGAATTATGAGGTTCCTATGTACACAAAGAAGGGTAAGCAAGTAATGATTCTTCTGAACACAAGTACACGCAGGGATGTTGAAGGTGACATAACAGGGGTCGTGGGAATTGGCCATGATATTACGGAGCACATCAATTATCGAGAACATTTGGAAGAGCTAGTGGATGAACGAACTAAAAAGCTCACCGAGTATTTAGCTGAAACAGAAGAAGCCAGAGACTATATGGATGGTATCTTAAAAGCCGTTGCGGATGGATTAATTGTGACCGATATGGATAATCGTGTGCTAATGATGAACAGAGCCGCCGAGAATCTGCTCGATGTAAGATTCAGCGAAGTGATAAATAAGCCTATCGATTTTGCGATTAAAGATGAGACGTTGAGAGAAAAGATCAAAGAGACACTGAATAAGAAAACAACGGGATATTCATTTGATTTTGATTGGGCAGGTGAAGGCAAATCTAATGATATTCTGAGGGCAAGAACGTCGGTTATTCTTGATAAGCATGGAGAACAGACCGGCGTAATCATAATATTTCATAACGTTACACACGAGCGCGAAATTGATAAGATGAAAAATGAGTTCATTTCAATGGCTGCCCATGAACTCCGAACTCCCCTCACCTCTATCAGAGGTTTTTCTGAAATACTGCTCACACGAGATAAATTAAAGTTGAGTGATAAGAAGAAATATCTAACTTATATTCAAGATCAATCTGAAGTGCTTTCAAAAATTATTTCGGATCTACTCGACATTTCTCGTATCGAATCAGGGAAAAGCTTTATACTTCATAAGGATAGTTGTCTGTTAGGAGATGCCATAAAGAAGGTAACGAAACAATATATTGATCAGTTACCGAAGAACAGTATCCGTTTGCATTTACCGAAGAAAAAGATCGAACTGTTTCTCGATAAGGAGAAAATGGGTCAGGTGCTCGAAAATCTTCTGAGCAATGCTGTAAAATATTCTCCTGATAACGTAGATATCGATATAACAGCAAAGATAAAAGATGAACATCTTCATGTAATAATGGAGGACAAAGGAATCGGGATGACGCATGATCAGCTGGATAAAATTTATGATAAATTTTATCGTGCGGACGTGTCGAATACGTCGATCACAGGGACAGGTCTAGGATTGAGCATTGCAAAAGCAATAATTGAAGCGCATGAAGGTAAAATATGGATTGAAAGCAAGTTTGGAAAGGGGACAAAGGTTTCCTTCAGCATCCCGATTGGACGATTGGAATCCATTCAAGCGCTTGAATTCCGGTATGGGTGTCAAAAT
>SORU01000071.1 GCA_004402915.1 Fidelibacterota bacterium MT.SAG.2 | reverse complement strand
CCACCCCTCTTGATAGAGGGGAATTTTTCATCCCCTCCTTTTTAAGGAGGGGATATTAGGGGTGGTTGTTTTAATAAGTGCAGTCAGGGCAAGCCCTAACTCGCACAAACTCACCAAACTAAATCTCCGGTCCCTTTTCCCTTTTGATGTCGGCGCCGATGCCGCGCAGTTTGTTTTCGAGATCCTCATATCCTCTATCAAGGTGATAGATGCGGTGAAGCTCCGTCCGACCCTCTGCCATCAATGCGGCGATTACCATGCTTGCACTCGCTCTGATATCCGTTGACATGACCGGTGCGCCCTTCAACTTTTCAACGCCCGTGACTGTGGCGGCATTCCCTTTAAGCTTCACATCGATTCCAAGACGCACGAGTTCAGGCACATGAGTAAAACGGTCTTCATAGACTGTGTCGGTCACTACGCATTTGCCTTTTGCGGTAGCCATGAGAGCGATCCACTGCGCCTGTAGATCGGTCGGGTAACCGGGATAAATGTTTGTTGTAACGTCAGTGGCTCTGAGTTGATCCGTTGAACTGACTCTGATGCTGTTCTCATTAATCTCTATATTTGCCCCTGCTTCCAACATTTTATCCGTTACCGCTTTCAGGTGACTCGGATCAAGACCCTCAACCAAGACGTCACCGCCGACCGCCGCCGCAGTAATCAGATACGTTCCTGCTTCTATCCTGTCGGGTATCACCTCGAATTCGATAGGTCGAAGTTCGCTGACACCGTTGATGCGCAGGACGTCCGTTTCTCTTCCCTTGATATCCGCTCCCATTTGGTTCAGAAAATCTATCAGGCAGACTATTTCCGGTTCGCGGGCGGCGTTCTCTATCACCGTCTCCCCTTCAGCCAATACGGATGCCATAAGAAGATTCCCCGTTGCGCCGACGCTCGAAATATCGAGATGAAGCAGCGCTCCTTTAAGTCCGTCGGTCTCTATATTTATGTATCCTTCATCGAGCGTGACTTTCCCGCCAAGTTTTTCTATCCCCTTCAAATGCAGATCAACCGGTCTCGGACCCCATGCGCAGCCGCCGGGAAGACTTATCTTCGCTCTTCCGAAGCGGGCGGTGAGCGGTCCGAGCGCATAAAAAGAAGCGCGCATAGTTTTCACCAACTCATAGGGCGCTTCGGGGTTGTTTGCGTTCGTTGCGTCGATCTCCATCACTCCGTTCTCGAATGTCACTTCTGCTCCGATTATCTCAAGCAGTTTTTTCATCGTCCGGGTGTCACGTAGATTCGGAACATTGCGTATCACTATCTTGCCCTTTACGAGAAGAGAAGCTGCCATAAGCGGCAGACACGCATTTTTCGCTCCGCTGACCTTGATTGTGCCATAGAGTTGGTTTCCGCCGTGAATCAGGAATTTATCCAAATGTCACCCTTCTCAATTGATCATCTCTTCCGCTTGTTTCCGGGCGGCTTCCGTTATCTCGGTTCCCGCCAAAAGTGATGCAACCGCTTCCTTCCGGTGCGTTTCATTAAGCTTACTCACTACCGAATAGGTTCTGCCATCTTTAACGTGTTTTTCCATCAGATAGTGATTGTCAGCCTTGCTTGCGATCTGCGGGAGATGCGTAATGCAGATCAACTGATGATATTTTGAAAGTTCCTTGAGCCTCACGCCGACTGCTTCCGCCACCCTTCCTGAAATGCCTATATCGATCTCATCGAAAACGAGAACCGGTATTTTGTCCTTATCCGCGAGAATAGCTTTTATGGCGAGCATTATTCGTGATATTTCCCCGCCTGACGCTACTTTAGAGAGCGGTTTCAAGTCCTCACCCGGATTTGTCGAGATATAAAACTCCAAATTGTCCATCCCTTTTTCATCGACCAGATAGTTCTTTCCTTCAGATTCGACCCATCCCTTTTCATCTTCGTTATATGAATTTTCAACTCTGAACCGGGATTGTTCGATGCCAAGCCCTTTCATCGATTCCACCACATCTATCGAAATCCGCTCGGAAGCCTTGACCCTTTTTGCGGAAAGTTCAAGACAGAGCGCCGACAATTCTCTTTTGAGATCGGTGAAACCCACTTCCGCTTCCTTTGATTCCTCTCCGATATTTTCAATCGATTCGTACTCATTGCGGGTCTTTTCAAATTCCAACAACATCGAAGCTTCATTACCACCGTACTTCCGCGCAAGCGATATTAGAGCGCTCAATCTTTCTCTCACTTGCTCCAATCGCGCCGGATCGAGGTCGACTTTCTCGGCATAATTTATGAAAAATCCTGCCATCTCTTTCAATGCAATTGACGTGCTGGCAGCCTCTTTGGTCTGCTCGCTCAAGCTGTCGTCGATCTGCGCTAATTCCTGAATATCGGATCGCACGGATTC
>SORU01000070.1 GCA_004402915.1 Fidelibacterota bacterium MT.SAG.2 | reverse complement strand
CGGTGGAGGAGTCTCTTTCGGTGACTATAACAACGACGGATTCGTTGATATATATCGTTAACGAGCATGGAGGGATTGGAGTATTATTCGAAAACAATGGTGACGGAACGTTTACAAACGTAACTGCCACAGCAGGCGTGGCAGCCGTTTCAAGCGGAGAGGGAGGAATCTGGAACGACCATGACCGGAATGGATTATGATGATATTTACGTGGCAAACCAGAATGGCGCAAACGCATTATACATAAACGACGGCTCAGGAGTCTTTACGGATATTGCGGCCGCCGCCGGAGTTGAGAATATTTAGGGAGTTGCCAAAGGAATCGCTTTTGGCGACCTCGATATTTACGTATCTAATTTTGGTCAATCGAATGTGTTATATATAAATGAAGGCAATGCAAATCATTATTTAAATGTGGAGCTGAAAGGGCTCGCGAATAATACATTTGGTTTTGGGGCGGTCATAACCCTTGTGTAAGGCGCTAACACATTAGTGAAAATCGTTGAAGGCGGCGGCGGATTCAGTTCGCAAAACAGTATCCCTGTCGAATTCGGATTAGGCTTTGTGACATCGGTTGACAGTATTATTGTGAACTGGCGCTATGGAAGGGATCAGGTAATTATGACGTCGGAGATCGATACGATTATACTTATCACGGAAGATATTTATGAGCATGATATGATTGCCTCCGGGTACATTGATACCAAGAAGATGATTCTTTTAAAATAGAAGTTTCAATTCACTGAAAATTGCATGAATCAATTCGATCTGATCTGATTTTTGCAAATTATTTAGTGCTAATTAACTCTATATGTTCTTAATTAGGTGGCTGTATCTGTTAAAGCGTAAATTCCAGCTCTGACAGAATAACCTGGATTAAAAAAAGGGCGCAAAATGACGCATAGTTTATCATGGTGGGTAGGATTCAACATCCTGATTTTCATACTCATTGCGATTGACCTCGGTCTGCTGCATAAAAAATCTCATGTCATATCCGTAAAGGAAGCGCTTATATGGAGCGCTGGATGGATTTTTATCTCCCTCACTTTTAACGTTGGAATCTACTTCTGGTTCGGGTATGATTCTGCATTACAATTTCTCACCGGATACCTGATAGAAAAATCTTTAAGCGTAGATAACATATTTGTATTCGCCATCCTTTTTTCGTACTTCAAAGTCCCACCGGAACATCAGCATAAGGTACTGATGTGGGGTATCCTCGGAGCATTGGTTATGCGAGGTGCATTGATAGCTATAGGGACTGCGCTTATCACTAATTTTCATTGGATTATATTCGTTCTTGGCGCCTTCTTGGTATATACCGGAATCAAAATGGCTTTACAAAAGGAGATTTCGGTTAATCCTGAAAAAAATCCTGTTGTTAATTTAGCCAAGAAATTCATTCCTATATCAGATGATTACGATGGTGATAAATTTGTGACAACGGTAAACGGAAAGAAAACTTTTACTCCTCTATTAGTTGTGCTGCTTGTTGTGGAAGTCACAGATTTGATGTTTGCCGTAGATTCCATCCCTGCAATATTCGCAATTACAACCGATGCTTTTATAGTGTATACTTCAAACGTATTTGCAATACTCGGATTGCGCGCACTTTATTTCGCACTTTCTGGCGTATTAAATATGTTTCATTATCTCAAATACGGTTTAGGGATGGTTCTCTCATTTGTCGGAACTAAAATGCTAATTTCGGAATTTTATATTATACCTATCCCGCTGGCATTAGGAGCCGTTGCCGCGATTCTTGCAATTTCAATAGTAGCTTCAATTGTGATTCCAGCCAAAACCGTTACCAATGAAGGATAGTATTCAATTCAAGTAATTTATCTATCCGGCGTGTAAATCATGTTTCAATTATTTTTAGGAAGCTTGCTGCTTAGCGTCATTCATGCTTCAATTCCCAATCATTGGCTGCCCTTGGTAGCGATTAGTAAATCGGAGAATTGGAGTAGAAGGGAAACTATAGCTGCAACTGCTATAGCGGGATTTTCGCATACGGCAAGTACGATACTGATCGGCATATTGGTAGGACTTTTAGGATTCAGACTATCGGAAAATTATGAGCCGATAGTGAGAATTATTGCACCTGTCGTACTAATAGTTTTGGGAAGTATGTACATCCTTTTGGGCATGAAACATTCCCATGCCCATGTTCATGATTCGGGAGGGATGACCAATAAAAGCTCAAAAATGGCAATTATAGCTTCTCTGAGTTTCGGAATGTTCTTTTCTCCCTGCATAGAGATAGAGGCTTACTATTTTTCCGCCGGTTTGATCGGCTTGAGCGGAATACTTATAGTTTCCGTTGTATATCTTATAGTGACCGTAATCGCTGTCTCTTATACACATCT
>SORU01000069.1 GCA_004402915.1 Fidelibacterota bacterium MT.SAG.2 | reverse complement strand
AAGAATGGTATATACCTGTGCGTACTGGAAGGATGCCGGCAATCTAAATGATGCTCAGGAGGCCAAGCTCGACTTAGTTTGCAGAAAAATTGACTTAAAATCGGGTCAACACATATTAGATATCGGTTGTGGATTTGGTAGTTTTGCTAAGTACGCGGCAGAAAAATATGGGGTGAGTGTAGTAGGAATTAATATATCACACAAGCAAATTGAACTTGCCAAAATTCTTTGTAAGGGGTTGCCCGTTGAGATCCGCTTTCAGAATTATAAAGACATAGATCAAAAGTTTGATCATATAATCTCTATTGGAATGTTTGAAGCGGTCGGTTATAGAAATTTTAGGAACTTTATGAGAGTAGCATCTAAAAATCTTAAACCAGATGGTTTGTTCTTATTACATACAATAGGAAGTAAAAAATCAAGTCGATTTACAGATCCTTGGATTAACAAATACATATTTCCGAATGCAGTATTACCTTCCGAAAAACAACTTAGTGCAGCATCGGAAGGATTCTTTATTCTGGAGGATTGGCATAATTTTAGATCAGATTATGATAAAACATTAATGCAATGGCATAAGAATTTTATCGGAAATTGGAAAAACCTTAAAGATCAATATGATGAGAGATTTTATCGTATGTGGACTTATTATCTTCTTAGCATGGCTGGCTCATTTCGATCGGGGAAAAATCAGCTTTGGCAGATTGTTTATTCGCGAGATGGAGTTCATGATGGATATAAAGCCGTGAGGTAATTCCTTTTCCTCCTTCCGAGGAAGATGGTGTTGTTGAAGTAGGGGAGTTTTAAAGATGGAAAACAAATGAAAATTAAACCTCCAATCAGAATTTTATTAGCCTTGACCTCCTTTATATTAATAGTTAATAGCTGTTCAGATAGTCCCACAAATGGATCTAATAGACTTGAAGAGTGTAATTCTGACCTCATTGTTAGTGTCAGTGAGGCACTACTCCCACATTTACCTGGGAGCCTGAGTGTAGAGCTGCATTATTATATGTTCAGGACAAGGATAGTTCGCGAATTGAGGATATGTGGAGAATCTTTACTTCTGGCAATGAGATTTCCTCAGGAGTTGTATATGGCATTTTACCAGATAGTGCGCTTATAATTGATGGACCAACATTATTGATTGCTGGTACACAATATGAACTAGTCGTTTACTGGCGAATATCACCCGGCGAGGATATTGAAAACTTTGAAGGTCCATTTACTCGAGTATTTATTCCATGAAATCTACATATAAATGATTTTGTCCTTACGAGGAAGATAAATTCTCTTTTAAACAGATTGGATAAGTAAGGTAATATCAAATACTTATCTCTTGGCTCCCCTACGAGATTTATTATCGAACCCAAACGTTATAAATGGCTTCAAGAAAATATATGAATTGTCGCCTTTTATTGATGTTAAGAAAAAGTCTTTCAAAGGGTTGGACTAAGATTTTAGTGATAGTTCTGTTAATGGCAGCGATTATTCGTAATGAGTCCACATTCGAATGATTTTGACTGTCTTTTCCTTATCGTACAGCTGATAAACTAATCTGTGGTGTATGTTTATTCTCCTCGAGTAGGCTCCCGAAAGGTCGCCGAGTAATTTCTCGAAGTGAGGAGGGGAACTGTAAGGGTCAGCTCTAAGTACATCGAGTAACTTAACTACTTTTGGTTTTAAATTAGCGGATTCAATTTTTTTGGAGTCTTTAATAGCCTGTCTTGTATAAACAATTCTCCATTTCACCAATCAAGCTCTCTGGCATCAGTTTCTACATCAGCATTGAGTCCCTCGATAATCGATTCTCTCATTCCGGGAATTGAGAGTAGGTGAAGTGTTTCCTGAATCGAACGCCAATCTTCTTCAGATACGAGTATAGCATTTGACTTCTTCCCGGTTATTTGAATTGGCTCGTGTGACTCCGATGTCTCTATAAGAAGATTATAGAGATCAGCCCGAGCCTTTGTAACATTTATCGTTCGCATTTTAACTCCAATTAATTCTAATTATAACGTACGTTATTATGTACGTAAATACAAGCGAAAAGTTCACTACATAAGTGGTATAACCACTTTAGGTGCCAAAACACAAACTTTTATTTTGAGTTCGAGGTAGTGCTGGTGCGTGTTCCAGGAAAAGGTGTGTGTATGGTGAATAAGAGAGATTAAGAGAGTTGGCAGAATAAGTATGATGAAAGACGATTAAGATGGTCATAATTACAGTATAAAAAATGACTTGACATGAATTATTTCATATATATCTTTAAGTGTCGGGTAAACCTTACAACTTTATACAGTCTCTGATCCGTGATAAATATAAAATTGTAATGTTTTGAGGGCATAAAATGCTTAAAAAGACACTTCTACTGACCTTAGCGATTTGTGCAGCGGCTATCCTGGCTATCAACCAGCCGGTACACTCACAGATCA
>SORU01000068.1 GCA_004402915.1 Fidelibacterota bacterium MT.SAG.2 | reverse complement strand
CCACTATATACGTAAGCCGAGCCTGCATCAGTTCCATTATCATCGTCCTTATAAGCTCCTACGACGGCATAATCGCCGGAGATGGATACTGACCATCCAAAATAATCCTCTGATGCTCCATCGGAAGGAAGCAGTTTTGCTTCCTCTACCCAGCTCGTGCCGGTGCGTTTGAAAACGTAAGCCGAACCTGAACTGATTCCATTATCATCATCCATAGGAGCTCCCACGACAGCATAGTCGCCGGAGATGGAGACTGAAGATCCGAAGAGATCAATTTCTGGTCCTCTATCGGAAGCGAGTAATTTAGGCTCCTGCGCCCAGCTCGTGCCGATGCGTTTGAAAACATAAGCCGAACCTGAATAATTATTATCTCCAACGGATCCCACGATGGCGTAGTCGCCGGAGATGGAGACTGATACTCCAAAATGATCCTCTACTGCTCCATCGTAAGGAAGCAGTTTTGCTTCCTGCGCCCAGCTCGTGCTGGAGCGGTTAAAAACATAAGCCGAACCTGAATGAAAGCCATTAACATCATCAGACTCAGCGCCCACAACGGCGTAGTCGCCTGAGATGGAGACTGAATTTCCAAAATTATCATTTGCCGCTCCGTCGGAAGGAAGCAATTTAGCTTCCTGCGTCCAGCTAGAACCTGTGCGTTTGAACACGTATGCCGAACCTGAACGATCACCATTATCATCATCCCAATTAGCTCCCACGACGGCATAATCGCCGTAGATAGAGACTGAAGTTCCAAACACATCAAACGCTGCCCCATCGGAAGCGAGCAGTTTTGCTTCCTGCGTCCAGCTAGAACCTGTGCGTTTGAACACATATGCCGAACCTGAACGATCACCATTATCATCATCCCTCCTAGCTCCCACAACGGCGTAGTCGCCGGAGATGGAGACTGACTTTCCAAACTCATCATTCGCTGCTCCATCGGAAGGAAGTAATTTAGCTTCCTCTGCCCAAGTTGTGCCGGTGCGTTTGAAAATATAAGCCGAACCTGAATTAGTTCCATTATCATCATCCCACCAAGCTCCCACTACGGCATAGTCGCCGGAGATGGAAATTGAAAATCCGAAATTATCACCTGCTGCATTATCCGATGCCGTTAATTTGAATTCACTGATCTGCGCGTAAGCCGGCTCTGTGAGAGCCTGCATAGCAATTGCACTAATTGTTAAGGCAAATATCATTGTCTTTTTTAACATCTTATCCTCCTTGTGGGATGTAGGGGACGTAGATCTGCATCCCCCTACCGTATTCGACGCAAATTATTTGAGCAAGAGCATCTTCCTCGTCTGGATGAATCCGCCAGCCGGTCGAAGGCCCGGCTCCTGACGGGCAGGCGGACTCGCTTGGAGTCGGTATAGATAAACGCCTGATGCCACACTTGACGCATCCCAACTGACCCGGTGATTCCCTGCGGGCATAGTGCCATTGAAAAGAAGCGCAACTTCCTCTCCACGGAGGTTATAAATAGTCAGTTTTACATCCGCCCGAACGGGCAGCTCATATCTTATGACCGTTACCGGGTTGAAAGGATTGGGATAGTTTTGCGACAGCGCAAATTCTGCCGGCAGACCCGTTATTTCACCCTCGACGCCTACAGGAGTAGTGAAACCACTATATACGTAAGCCGAGCCTGATAAATCACCATTATCATCATCTCTTTGTGCTGCCACAACGACATAGTCGCCGGAGATGGAGACTGAATTTCCGAACCAATCACCTGCTGCTCCATCGGAAGGAAGTATTTTTGCTTCCTGCGTCCAGCTCGTGCCACTGCGTTTGAATAGATAAGCGGAACCTGATTCACTTCCATTATCATTATCCAATACAGCTCCCACGACGGCATAATCACCCGAGATTGAAACTGAAATTCCAAAATGATCCTGTTCTGCTCCATCGGATGGAAGCAGTTTAGCCTCCTCTGTCCAGCTCGTGCCGCTGCGTTTGAACACATATGCCGAACCTGAATGAAAGCCATTATCATTATTAAAGTCAGCTCCCACAACGGCGTAGTCGCCGGAGATGGAGACTAAATATCCGAACTGATCACTAGCCGCTCCATCGGAAGGAAGCAGTTTAGCCTCCTGCGTCCAAGTTATACCGGTACGTTTGAACACGTAAGCCGAACCTGAACCATCTCCATTATCATCATCTCCATCGGCTCCCACAACGGCGTAGTCGCCGGAGATGGAGACCGACCATCCGAACCAATCATTTTCTGCTCCATCGGAAGGAAGTAGTTTAGCTTCCTGCGTCCAGCTTGTGCCGATGAGTTTGAACACATAAACCGAACCTGAATTGCTCCCATTATCATCATCCAATCTAGCTCCTACGACGGCATAATCACCCGAGATTGAGACTGAAAATCCAAAATGATCATCCGCTGCTCCATCGGAAGGAAGCAGTTTAGCCTCCTGCGTCCAAGTTATACCGGTACGTT
>SORU01000067.1 GCA_004402915.1 Fidelibacterota bacterium MT.SAG.2 | reverse complement strand
GAGATGTGTATAAGAGACAGCCCCCATATACCTAACGGATCGGGAAAGGAATCAAGGGCATGGTCGGCGACTATATATTGATTTGTGCCGGGATCAATTACGAAGCATGGAGTAAGCCCGCTTCCAATCTCGTTCTCGAAATTAGCGGTAGCATCACCGTAATATATCCGCCAATCGCCCCATATAATCGGTATGGGTTTATTCTCATTCTCTTTTGGCACATTAGGATAAGTAGATATATCCGCTTTTGACAATTCGATGGTATGATACTTTGTGTGGAGGTCGTCTTTAAGGGTAATCCTGATAGTATCGTTATCATAATTAGGGCGTGCGTCTATCCTGCCCTTAAAAACTATCGGTAGCTGAGCGACCGTTGTATTTGATGAAGTCCACCAGTAAACCGTAACTACTTGGTTGAGATACTTTTGATTGAATATGAAATCGCTTAATCGTTGGAGAGTACCGTTTATATCCCGATACTCATTATTGAAAGTAAGCGTTGCGGTATTAGGAGCAGCCTTGCCATGCCGGAAGTCCAGCTTACCTTCTTTAAGCGTCCATGATTTCAGCAGTCCATATACACGGTTGGAATCATAAGCCATATCCGAGCCGTGTATATATATGTCGGTGGTTCCTAAATCAAATAGAATTAAAGGAGAGTTTTCAACGGGATTCTCCTGCTTGATCTGCTTTTCAAACGTGGAGTCTAAAGATATTGGCATTATCTTCCTCCTATTCTTTTTATTAGTTCCTTGATTTTATTCCAGATTCCCTTCTTTGGAATCGGCTTAGCTTCCGTAAATCCATCACGTTTTAAATGTTCTGCTACTATCGCCATTAGCCTTTCTTCATGATTGCGCGCCTTATGAAATGATACTCCCATATCAAGCCCCGAATGCGGTCACGTTCACCGTTACGTTTTGCCCGTTGGTCACATTGATGACCGCGAAGTAATCAAATCTCATATCCTCTAATGAAACGCTATCCCCAGATGCTAAATATATCCCTTTATCATCCGCCGTTGGATTACTCCCCTCGTTTACCGTAACATAACAGGCATTCGTCTTGACGTTCTGAATCAACAGATCAAGAATATTAGACGGAGGCATTGACAAGTTTCCCGGAGTGCTGTTATCTGTTGATGTAACTATTTGTAAGTGTTCTACCTTTCCCGATCTTCTCATGGTTGTAATACTCCGTTAATGTATGTGTTCCCTATCCGATTATCTTTAGGCTTGGGAACGTAATTCTTGCGGAGAAGGTCAAGTGTAGCATCATTCTTTTTCTTAACTGCCTCGTAAGCGTGTCTTTGCGACCACCAAATATCTCTATTTTTCTTAGTGTCCTCGACCATTTTATTTACAACTCCTTTTGAGTCAAGCGGGATTGAATTTTCTGAATTGCCAACCGTATAACTCAAGAGGTCGCCGCCGGCAATGTCCTCAAAGATTCGCCCCTCATTTGAGGCGTTACTGTTCATTCCCAATTCCCCCATCTGCCTCAATTCGCGCCATTCATCTAACGTAAGTTGCTGGATCTCTGACCGCTTCCAGACCCGCTTACCGCTATTCCAATGTTGCTTTACAACATCATCATAAGTGGGAGGCGGAGGATCGGCAACTACCCGCCCTTGACGTTTCATTTCCGCGATAACCTCTTTAAATTCCGTTCCCCTGCCGGACTGCATTATCCTGCTTGCCTCGGACTTGGTTATTGTTTTTTCCTTTAGAGATTGCTCACCCTCTAAATGTGCGTGAAGTTCTAACTCCTTACCGACCACATCACCGGGTTTTCCTATACTATCTTCCCAATTCCCCATATATCCCCCTAATTATCAGGATTAAATAATCCCTTATCCCTGTTTAAACTTTCCGCTCTTTCAGCGTTTTCATTCCTGATTCTAAGATTAAGCTCTGCATCCAGTGCAGCCTTATCCGCTTTGCGTAATGCCGCCTTTCTCGCTACCATTCCATCTGTCAACGGATCGGCTGCCACTACCATATTTTTGCCATAAGGCCCGTCTACTGTTTTTGTTGCCATTGTACTACTCCTTTTTTTCTTGTTCTTTTAGTTTTATTTATACTGCTTGAATCTTGGTATACTATAAAACGACCATTTAAATCCCCCTATTGATTTACAAAATTCGTGGAAGTCCTCTCTTACTGAACTGAAAAATAAGCGCGTCATATCCATTCCCTTTACAGGCGGAACCTCGCCGCCTCTTTTCTTCATATGCTCCTCATAATGTTCATACCCCTTTACAAAACTCGAACAGTTTAAGCAGATAGGCGATATATCGTAGTAATCAAATCCCCGGAGTACGCAAGTTTCCCATATGTGAGCGCAATTCATTGACCCAAGATTTAACCGTTCAGACTTTCCTACCTCTAATAACTTCCACGCTGCTCCAGCTAAACTCAGGATTCTGTCTTGATGTATCTTACCCGGATCGCTTA
>SORU01000066.1 GCA_004402915.1 Fidelibacterota bacterium MT.SAG.2 | reverse complement strand
CATATGAAGCGTTCTTGAGAGGAAAACATTTTTGGAATAAGCGGACCGGCGATGATATCAAAAAAGCCTTAGAATATTTTAAGGAAGCAGTGAACATTGAACCGTTATATGCGCTGGCTCATGTAGGAATAGCGGAGAGCTATGATCTTCTTCATCAATACACAGGAATTTCTTCGCGAGAAACCTATCCAAAAGGCAAGGCGGCAGCGCTAAAGGCACTGGAGATAGAAGCAAATTTGGGAGAAGCACACATAGCCATTGCTTACGCACTTACCGAACACTTCTGGGATTGGGAAGCTGCCGAAGCTGAATATAAAAAAGGATTGGAATTGAGCCCCAACTATGCTACCGGTCACCAATGGTATGCGGAATACCTTACCAATATGGGCAGGTATGATGAAGCGAAAAAAGAAATCAAAATTGCAAGAGAGTTAGACCCTCTGTCTTTGGTAATATTATTGGTTGAAGCATTCGTATACCATTTGTCGGGGGATATGGAATCTGCGCGCAGGTTTATGGATAGAAATATTGAACTGTATCCAGACCATAGTTCGATGTATTTTAATAAGGCAGATCTTCACCTTGGTGAGGGAGAATACGAAGAAGCGGCTCAGATGTGGTTAAAAGCATTTGAAATTAATAAAGTATCCGCTGAGGTATTAGATGAACGCAGAGAAGCGTTCAATCTCTCCGGTATCAAAGGATTATTCAAAGTCTTTCTTGAATCCAACCTGAAGCAAGAACCCATAAATTCTTACAGGGTAGCAGTAGATTACTATGTTTTGGGGGAATATGAGAGCTCACTTGACTGGCTTGAACGTGCTATAGAGGATCGTTTATTTTGGATGGTATATGTTAATCAGGAGCCTCTATTTTCTGATCCTGAATTCCGTTCCAATCCAAGGTTTCAAGCTATTATTAAAAAGATGAATTTTCCGGATTAGTAACAGTTTTCTTCATCTCAACATGCCCTATGCTACACTTCAATAGCGCTGTCTCATAAACGTAGGTTATGAGACACAATTTCGCAGAACAAAACCCACAAAATCGAGAGTTTCTGACAATTAGCTTTTGAGACAGTGTCTTAATATCTCACAAACCTTGGTTTATGAGACACATTCTTAGTGTGCCAGAACTCATGAAAACGGCATTACGGGACAAACTGGGACAAAAAATGGTCACTCTCACGTCACTGCCTCCTGCATGGGCTTGTTAGGCAGCGGCCACCAACTGCTTGAGCTTACGGTTCTCACCCTCCAATACCTTCAGCCGTCGCAGCTCCGCTATTCCCATACCGCTGTACTTCTTCTTCCATCGGTAGAATGTCGCTTCACTGATACCTAACTTCCTTGTGAGATCACCGGTCGATATCCCATTCTCCGACTGGTTTAAGATCGCTACGATCCGCTCCTGTGTAAATCTGCTTTGTCGCATCCTCTGGTACCTCCTTCATTATGCAAGTTAATGAGAAAACTCGCATTATAAATGGTCCAGTTTTCGGGGAGCAGGTCAAGGCCTAATGTGTAACATAACTAGTGGACCTAAGATAGGGGGCAGGTCAATATCCCCGTTGCCGTCCACATCCACCGCATAGACCGAGTTTATTTAAGAAAGAGCTCAGTTGCAGCAGTGCTTAGCCTGCTAAGGCGCCAACCCGTTCAACCAAAACGGTAGTAGTAGTAGAAAACTCACCAACGCCGGTGCAGGCAACATCCTTGAATTTATTACCTTCGATTCCCATCTCCCAAGCATCGAGCGTAAGCAAATTCGGATTGTCAACGGTAGGCAGCCACGGTGCTTCTGTATCAAATGTCCCAAACATCTTTAACAGGTAGACAATATCAGTTGTCGTTCCGTCTTCGTTCCCTTTGGCTTCGAACCAGAACCAGGCTTCAGCTGTATGGTCTGCATTTTTTTTCGCTTCACGGATTTGCATGGGGCCGGTGTACGTACCATCTGATGGGAAGCAAACTTCATCCTTGGCGAAAACCAGGTCTAACGTAGGATTCACGTTATATGGTGTGCCGATCCATTTGGCACCCGAACTAAGCTTTTGGGTCCAAGGATGTCTGTCTCCGCTCACAGACCAGTCCCCTCGAGGATTTATAAGAACGCTTCGACTATGGCGCGCAGCTTCTTTATTACGCCAGAAATTTGGGAACGTCACGGAAGTCGCTTTCGAGGTCGGATTTGATAATTTGTCCTATTTCGCACAATGCTTCCGAAAACAGTTTGGTAAATTACCTTCCGAATATTCTATTGAGATACAGCAGATAAAAACAATATAATTGCCCAATATCTCTTATAATCGAGGGATATGTTACCCCATCAACATTTTTTGTTACGCCAGCGTTAGCAATCACCCGCAGAACCTTCTAACTTTAATATCGTCCATAGATTATTAGTAATCAATTTGTGGATAAGAGGGAAAAAGGAGAATTCAAAATGAAAAATAATACTTACATGTATGCTCTTCTGTTGTCGGT
>SORU01000065.1 GCA_004402915.1 Fidelibacterota bacterium MT.SAG.2 | reverse complement strand
AGCCGGTTCCGTGGGGCTCATTCACTCAACATGAGGAAATTCGTAAATTCATTTCGGAGACTATTCCTGATCTTGAGCAGCTCAAAGATATTTCCAAAGGCAGCGAATTCACTATTCCCGGAAGAATAAAACATAAACCCCGCTTCAATACTCCCTCAGGCAGAGCGAAGCTGGCAGTTTTAGACACGCCCGATGCGCGCCCGGAAAACGGGAAATTCAACCTTATGACATTTCGTTCCGAAGGACAATTCAATACGATCGTCTATGAAGAAGAAGACGTATTTCGAGGCGTGGAACACCGGAACGTCATCTTCATGAGCGCAGAGGATATTCAATCACATGAACTAATAGCCGGCACTGATATTCTTGTTGAGAGCAGCGTCGGAAGCATGACTGTGGAACTCGTTGAAGGAGCTATCAGAGCCGGGAACGTGGCGATGTATTTTCCCGAAGCGAACGAATTAGTGCCCGGGCGAGTTGATCCAAAATCTAAAACACCATCTTTCAAACGAACGCAGGTGAATATTTCCCCGTTATGATCAGTGTCGTTTGAATTGTGACAGCGCTACAATTTAGATAGATCTTCTTTTCGATTTATATTTAAGAAAGGTTCCGCTTGTTCAAAATTCAATCTCTTTATATTCAGTTTGCTCAGCCACTTTTTCATAGACTGATTCTTCTTAATTGAATATTCTAACGATTCCATTTCCGATTTATGATAACAGGCAACTAAGGGTTGAAGCTCATTATCAGATGTAACGGCTACGACGGCTTTAATTCCCTCATATTCATAGTTGTCATTCAGACTGTTCAGCAGTCTTGAGATAATGTCGGAATTCATATTCGGCAGGTCGCAAGCAAGAAATAGACCCCAGCCGGCCGTATCTTCCAATCCTCTTAATATGCCGGCTAACGGGGTTTGAATAGCATGATCGTCTACCAATATATTCACATCTAAATGTTGATAACCGCTATCATTTTTAGTGATTATATTTACCGAAGAGACCAAAGGTCTGATCAATTCAAGCATCCGTTCGATCAACGACTTCCCTTCAAATTCAAAGAGAGCCTTATTCTCGCCGAATCGTTTACTATCTCCGCCTGCCAATATATAAGCGGGAATATGTAGAGGATTTTTATTATTCATTATGTTTCTCATTTGTTGCCTAATCATAATAATTCAATCCTAACCTAAAAACAATCATACTGATTCGAGATATAATCTATTTTCTAAACCGTATTGTAATTCGATTACTGCATCATTACTTTGTAACATTATGTAATTGGATAATCGGTATTGGATAAAACAACTTTAAATAATTATTTATCAGAATCGGTATCGTTTCTCAAAGAGAGATTCTCTGAGTTTAACGCTCAGATAGGAATTATTCTCGGCTCGGGTTTAGGCCCGTTTGTAGAGAAGATTCAAGTTATCAATGCGATTAACACTGCTGATATCCCGCATTATCCGGCATCTACGGTATCGGGTCATTCCGGTCGTTTGGTTCATGGCAGCGTTGAAGGAATAGAGATTTTTGCATTGCAAGGTCGGGTTCATACTTATGAAGGATATGATCAATGGCAGGTAACTTACCCCGCTCGTTTGATGCATTTATTGGGTTTGCGCTCGCTTATTGTAACAAATTCATCCGGCTCTTCTAATCCTGATTTCAGACCCGGGAATTTTATGTTGATCAGAGACCATCTTGATTTTATCTTCCGCGATCCGCTTTACGAGTGGGAACTGAGGGATTTTGGATCAGTCTCTCCGTATAACGAAGAGTATATCTCAATGGCAGAGAGCGTTGCAAAAAAATTAGATATGAATTTATATGAAGGAGTGCTTTCCGCCAATCTCGGTCCTACTTACGAAACTCCCGCTGAAGTAAAATTTCAAATGAGTTTAGGAGGTGATACCGCATCAATGAGCACATTTCCCGAAGTGACGGTTGCCCGTAGTCTTGGGCTTAAGGTCTTGGGTTTGTCCGTACTGACAAATTACGCCGCGGGATTGAACAAAACCCCTCTTAATCACAAGGAGGTAACCGAAATGGCGGATTCGGTTTCAGACAATTTTTCAATACTTATCACGGAGCTTATAAAAAAAATCAATCTATTAAATAAGGAAGGAAACTGAACATGTCAGACAGTCTATTATTGGGAGCGCATATGTCGATTTCCGGCGGAGTATATACGGCTCCCGCACGGGGCGAGGAACTCGGCTGCACCGCCATACAGATTTTCACTAAAAACGCAAACCGTTGGGATGCCAAACCGCTTAGCGAAGAGGACGTAAGCTCCTATAAAGAAGAGTTGTCAAAAACAGGTATCAAATATGTTGTGGCGCATGACAGTTATCTAATAAACCTTTGCAGTCCTGATGAAACCTTAATTCAAAAATCCCGCAACGCATTCTTGATAGAAATGGAGCGGTGCGAACAGCTCGGAATTTCTGCGCTTGTTACTCACCCCGGTTCACACATGAACACTGGTGAGGATGAAGGAATAAAGG
>SORU01000064.1 GCA_004402915.1 Fidelibacterota bacterium MT.SAG.2 | reverse complement strand
ATAGTATAGCAGTGTTGTTGAATCTGACTATAATTTCTCCTGTCGGCATAAATGAGCGGGAAGGACTGTCATCCGTTCCGGAAATCTATTCACTTTCCCAGAACTACCCAAATCCCTTCAATCCTGTGTCCACGATTCGATATGAGGTGCCAAAAAGTGGCGATGTCTCGCTGATCGTCTATGACATCTTGGGGCGGGAAGTCACAAGGCTGGTAGACAGCTACCGGGAGCCGGGCAGCCATCAGGTCAGATGGAACGCTGCTAACGTCGCATCAGGAGTTTATTTCTACAGGCTTCAGGTGGGCGATTTCGTCCAGACAAGGAAGATGATCTTGTTGAAATAATGGAATACGGTGCGAGTCAGGATTCCACAATTCCCGCCAACGGCGGCGATATCCTGACCGCAAGACCGTGCCTTTAAAGCGTCAGGACAAGTCCTGACTGCCACATAAGGAGAACACTATGCTTAAACGAACATTACTCCTAACCCTGACGATTTGTGCGGTGGTGCTGACAGTGAACGACACTGCCTTCGCCCAGGTTTCTCTATTTCCCGAATTCTTGAATTTCGATGAGATAGAGTATGTGATAGAGTATGAGACGTTTGGATAATCTCATTTGACGTTAGGACTTCAAGAGAATAATGATAGAACACGTTTTTTTCTGCACGAGTATCAGCCACAAAATGCAGAAGGCCAGAATCTAAATTATATGCTTCAATGCCTTCCATCTCGTGACCTGCTGGGACTTGGATAATATTTGTAACTCTTCCAAAAGCAATATCAACCTCATAGACAAAATCGCCATTGTCACAAGCAAGGTAGAGAAAATCTCCTAGAAAAGCGCCACCCTGAACATTAGAGAGTGTAGTATCCAGTTGAACCTCATCTATGAGAGCAAAGTTTTGGTTTGGGTCATAGACGAATAATTTATTGACACCATTGAATTCTGATGAGTAGAAATAGCCGGTTCGGGGGTCCACAGCAACCCAGGGCATATGAGATTGAGGCACCCGCGCAAATTCTCCAGTGAAGTTTAGGCTGACTGCGTCATAGAGGCCAATGATCGGCTTGACAGTGGATGCATCCTCAATAGGAGCATAAAGTTTGCCCTCAAAATAGGCAATATCGCCGATATGATTATAGCTTTGATCCTGAAGGAATTGCGGGATTGGATTTTCGTTTACGACTAAAAAATCAAAATCATAATTGGTCTTAAAAAGTGTTTGCCGCGCTGAAAAATACCAATCAACGCCATCAGTGGCAACTCCCTGTGAAAAATTCTCGTCTACGCTATCTATTGATTTTTCATGCCATCTGGTCTGTGGAATTGTGGTGTCAGTGGGAAAGAGATGAATTGTAAAACTATCGCCCCAGAAGTCAAAGCCCTCGCTGGCAATTAATACGTCGAATAGGATGTCCTGATCACCTGCGCAATTCTCATTGACGTCTACTATGTAGGCGCCAGCTGAGGTGGCGGCTGCCCCGGGGCCGATGTCTCCATAGGTGTTTTGACCTAGCGCCCCTATGTCAGTTACGCATGTATCGCTTGTGGATATGTCTGCAGTGATTGCTGTTGCATTAGCCATTGAGCCGTTGTTCCTGAGCGTTAGTTCTAGGAACAGCCTTTCCCCGGGGTTTGGTATAGTGTCGAACAGCGTGTAAGAATCTAATACCACCGGGCCGATTGTTGTAAACCGTGCAGCATTCTCTCTTATATAGATGAGCGTGTCGTCCTTGCTGACGTGAATGTTTACTAGGTAGTGTCGTTCCTCCGCTGGAACAAGCCATAAATTTCCGAACAAACTGTCTCCGGCTATCCCATCATGGTGGGCACCGTCATCGAATAGGTAGACGCTGTCGATTAAAACGGCATCCACTGATTCGAATGCCGCCATAAGGGTAAGACCGCTCGAACTCGCCATCAGAGCGTTTACTTTCAATGAATCACTGTCAGGTACTGCGTAAACTGGTTCTACGACAAGACTCAACATCGCAACCTCTTCGGGAAAAGTAAAACCATAATGCAGATATGCCGAACCTGGATTCTCGGCCGGAGCTCCCACGATGGCGTAGTCGCCGGAGATGGAGACTGATTTTCCAAAAAAATCCTCTGTTGCTCCATCTGAAGCAAGTATTTTAGCTTCCTGCGCCCAGATCGTGCCGCTGCGTTTGAACAGATAAGCCGAACCTGAAGCATCGCCATTATCATCATCCAACCTAGCTCCCACGACAGCGTAATCGCCTGATATGGAGACTGACCATCCAAATTGGTCTTCGGCAGCACCATCGGCAGAGAGTAATTTTGCTTCCTCTGACCAAGCTGTACCGACACGTTTGAAAACATAAGCCGAACCTGAAGCAGATCCATTATCATCATCCAACCTAGCTCCCACGACGGCATAGTCGCCGGAGATGGAAACTGAATTTCCAAACTGATCACCTGCCGCTCCATCGGAAGCAAGTAGTTTTGCCTCCTGCGCCCAGCTCGTGCCGGTGCGTTTGAAAACATAAGCCGAACCTGCATCAGTTCCATTATCATCATCCC
>SORU01000063.1 GCA_004402915.1 Fidelibacterota bacterium MT.SAG.2 | reverse complement strand
CTCGTCGGCAGCGTCAGATGTGTATAAGAGACAGGGGATAGCCTTACAGCATCCTCATCTGTTAGGTGTTGCAGAATTCTTTCCCCAATTACAAGGGGCGTTCCTTTACATTTACGTTTCGATACTGACAAATGAAAATGGAAGGTTCAGGAGATCCTATCTGTTCTATGCCCTTCCTTTTGTATTTAGCATGGTTTATGCCACAATCGATTTTTATCTTTTAGGAGCCGCAGAAAAGTTGAATTATTATCTCGAGATCGCCGAGTCCGCACCGCCTGTATACGCTGTGTTATTTTCCCTGAATATTTACCTCGGACCCATATTTGTCATACTTTCATTCCTTCTTTTACACAAGCATAAACGGAACATAGTGGACAAGTTTTCTTATTCTGAGAAGATAAATCTCGACTGGCTGAGATATGTGTTGATAGGATTTGGGTTCGTTTGGGCTGTTGTGTTGTTTTCTGAACTATCGGAAAATATATTCGGCATAATTCCTGCTGAAATCGGAAATTATCTCATTTTCATCTCGGTTGTTATGCTGGTGTTTTTCCTTGGATTCTTCGGATTCAAGCAATCGGTAATTTACACAAACGTTTCTATTGAGAGTGCCAGAGCAGCCATCGAGAAGCACGCCGAGGCGGAACAAGCAAAAGAGGTGGAGATAAAGGTAGAATCGTTCAGGGAGCAAGCAGAGCGATATAAGCGATCAGGATTGGATCAGAGTGAAGGAGAGATCCATCTTAAACGTCTGGTCGAATATATGGTAACGGAAAAGCCATATACCGAATCCAGATTGAGCCTGAAGGATTTAGCCGAAAGACTGAAAATCTCGACGAATTATCTTTCACAGATCATAAATGAGAACCTTCAAAAGAATTTCTTTGATTTTATTAATGAATACAGGGTCGATGAAGTGAAGCGAAGCCTAAGAGAGGAAAGGTACAAGCACTATTCACTGCTTGGTGTGGCTTACGAGTGCGGCTTCAACTCGAAATCATCCTTCAACAGTATATTCAAGAAAAAAACGGGTCTAACTCCCTCGGAATTCCAGAAAAGCGTATCCGCATAAGTTCTTGTTTTTCCTAAGACTGGACGTCCAAACTCTAACAAAGTAGTCCAATCCTACAGGTCTGGGCGTCGAACCATGCAACTCTGTGTATATTTAGCCAGAGACAAAATGAAATGCCATACAATAAAAAAAACAAACGAGGAATAAAATGGAAACACTGAACAGAAAATCAAGAATAGTTGGAACTTTAACCAGATACAAGAAGGAGATAATCATGAAAATCAGTTTAATCACAATGGTCGTAATTACTATATCAGCTCAATCGGCTTATGCCGGTGATGGAGGGCAGACACTGCACACTAATACTGACGATAAGTGGTCGCAATGTTCGTTTGTACTTGATCAATCATTAACACAAGAAGCCTGGCATCAATTTGCCAAAGAAGTGGGTAATGTGGTTTATTATCGGCCGATGACATCTGCAAAACCAATGGGTAAGGGGATTTATCACATTGGGATAACTAATATGAGTTCATCTATTGATGATAGCGATCCCGCCTGGAACGATACGTTTTCACACCCAGAGTCTGATCATTGGCTCATGAAAGGTGATGCTCTCGGGTTCCCAGGATTAGAGGCAAGAATGGGTTATAATGATAAAATTGATATCGGATTATACTTTATGAAGAGTCCCGGAGCAAATTATGGATTTTATGGAGCACAACTGCAATATAACCTGATTAATAATTTGGAGAATGGATTGGCAGCGGCGGTCAGAGCTAGCTTTGTACAGATGTTCGGACCGGAAGATTTAAATCAAGGTATCTATGGATTGGATCTGTTATTGAGTAAGGACGTAAATCGGTTCTCTCCTTATGCGGGAATCTCCACATACTTGGCGCGTGCGCAAGCAACAACCTCCAAAGTAAGCTTAGATGATGAAAATATATTAGGCGTGCAAGGAATGGTCGGCGTAACCACTAATGTTTCATTCCTAAAAATAGGTGCGGAGATGAATTTCGCAGAAGTAAATACCACCTCACTTCTGATAGGATACGATTTCTAAGGATGCCGACTGGAATGAGAAATGGCGGGGTTCAAGCCGAACAGCCGGCACGAATTCAGTATGAAATGGGCGTATGCAACCGGCAGACCGTATACACCGATTGACGTTCCGGCTTCAATTGCGGCCGGAGGTCCAAAATACGATAATAGCCTATTCCATGCATTTAGGTATCCGGCGTATCATAAGCTGAACCTGCGGTATGATAGAAGGTTCCATCTTGACACGATGAACATTGTGACTTACTTCGCCCTGCAAAACCTTTATAATAAAAAGAACGTCTTGTTATATTTCTGGGACGAAGATGATGAAATTGTGGAGACGGAATACCAGTGGGCATTACTTCCCATACTTGGCTTCAGCCTCGAATTTTAAAAGTTTGTAAAAAGCCTAAAATGTAATATTCCTTTTATCTTATGTAAATATTCATGTTTGCAATAAATATATGATAGATTAAAAGCTGTCTCTTATACACATCT
>SORU01000062.1 GCA_004402915.1 Fidelibacterota bacterium MT.SAG.2 | reverse complement strand
TAGTTACTTCAACAACACCATCTTCCTCGTCTGGACGAAATCGCCCGCTTCAAGGCGGTAGAAGTAGATGCCGGAGGAGACATTGGATGCGTTCCAAATGACCTTGTGATATCCAGCAGGTTTTTGCCCTAAAATAATGCTTTCTAATTTCTCCCCAAGAATGTTATAAATAGAAAGATTTACTTTAGATTCTTTCGGTAATCCGAATCTGATAGTTGTTACAGGATTAAAAGGATTAGGGAAGTTCTGCAAGAGTGAATAATTCTCGGGAATAATTACACTCTCAGATGTTATACCAATAACTACAGTCGTATCCACAGTATCGGGAAAAGAAAACTCGGAAGTATTACCATTCGAATCAGTTGCAGTTGCTACGATAAAGTCACCGAGAGTGATTCCCAACCCTACTGCATTGCCGAAATTGACTGTTTTTATTCCTGTGTTGAAATCAGTCAGCGCATAAACATCTTCACCAAGAAAAAACTTACCTTCACCCTGGTCGCCAATACCACTTGGTATGTCAACGGGAAAAGATTCGAAGAATTGTACAGTCAACGGATAGGCTGAATTGCTCGGGTCAGAATCTACTCTGTAATCAATCATCAAATCTCCATTTCCATCAATTTCATACACCAAATCGTCAGGATAGTTTTGAAGATTGTTAGGTCCTGTGTCAGCGTCACCAGGATCGTTGGCTTGCCGAATACCATCAGGGTGTAAGTCGATCCCGAGACCTGTCTGTCCGGGGAAACCTTGATTGTTTGAGAATATTGAATTTGATAGTATAGCGTTTCCGGCGCTGACACCGATTACTTCCACCCCGTCGTCACCGTTAAAGGCGATGAGATTAGCCGCTTCCGTCGACCCGCCAACTGTATTACCGGATGCACTTTGAAATATCACCCCACTTATCCCGTTGCCGAGGGCAACCGTCCCAGTAACATCGGTGCCGATATAGTTACCCTGTAGCAGGTTTCCTGTTGCTTCGGCGCCGTCAATCAATATTCCAATGTCAAAATTCCCTGATATGATGTTACGTGCACCCTCAGTGGTACCGCCTAATATATTGTCCCGGGCATTTGCGATGATTATTCCGATGTCATTCCCCAATTCGGCAGTGCCGGCTGCATTAGTGCCTATGAAGTTGCCCTCTACAAGATTTCCCCACACAATTGGGAGATCTGGGCTTCCAATAGATATTCCCGTGAGGTTGGTTGAAATCACATTGCGCGCAGCCTCTGTCATACCGCCAATTGTGTTGTTGGATGTGAGTACGAGCACACCGGTTGTATTATTGAGGCGACCGGTGCCCGTCAAATCAGTTCCAATGTAGTTTCCCTGGACCAGGTTACCTCCCAGGGTGTCATCACCAGCGATCGAAACACCCTCACCAAAGTTGCCTGATATGACGTTGCGTGTTTCGGGCGTCGTGCCACCTATGATGTTGTTCGATGACAAAAGGCCTACACCATTCCCATTGCCGAGGGCGGCCGTGCCGCTGACATCTGTGCCAAGAAAGTTGCCTTCTATTCTATTACCTCCATTAGTTATCATAACAATTCCGTTACCGCTAAAGCGATTGATCACTAACCCCTTTATGGTGCTATTTCCGGCACCAATGGTAAAGCCATCAGTGTCACCTGCATTAGTCCCGTCAATCTCTATCTTCAGAACAGCGTTGCTTCCTGAAGCAATCGGATACGTATTTGGGCTTGCGCCCAGTTGGGTGTAGCCGTCTATAACAACTGAATCAGTAATAGTTGGTAGTGCGAACGAAGGCTGGATCGTGTGCACTCCAGCGCCGGGAATGGCAAACGAGATGGTGTCTTTACCAGCGAAAGCGTTTGCCTCCTCAATAGCTGCTCTCAGTGTACAATCGCCTGTTCCGTCTTCGCAGACTCCGTCTCCGGGACTACTGTCCCCGCCATCGCCCTTAGACGTGACAATGATACTTGGCTGGGGAACGGATGCGGTGCCAGTCAGAGACACAGAAACGGTGGAGTCAACCGGGTCATTGCTGAATATAGTCAAAGTGCCGGTGAACTGCCCAACACTGTCGGGAGTGAATGTAGCTTTCACCTGCATAGAGCTATCAGGCTGAAGAGAGAACGATGTGTCGGAAAGGGTAAAGGCCGCTGATGAGGAGTTGATATCGCTCACTGTCAATGTCGAATCCCCGATGTTTGAGACGGTGATGTTTAGGTCGGATGAAGAGCCAAGGATCAAATCGCCGTAATCAAGAGAGTCTGGTTGGATGGAAATGGAAGGCGCAGGCGTGAGCACGCCGTTTTCCTGACCTATTGTAGGCTCAGGCTGGTCGGACCAGTCTGACGAGCTGTTGCCGTCCCCGTCATACTCTATTGAGTGCCCTTCCGCCACATTAGGTATAAAATCACCGGCAGTCCAGATTCCCGCACTGGCCGCTACAGACTCTCGACCATTACCACCACTTCCCCACTGTACAAAATCGCGGATGCTGGACGAACTTGTAAATGTGCTGTTAAAGTAGAAGCTGATGTCGCTGGCACTTGTGTTTAAACTGACCATACTGGAAAGAAAAATGTCGGTTGAAGTGTTTGTACCTGAACTGCCTACATGGATTACAATTATACCACCGGCAGGTATCGTAACGCCAGTAGGGAGCTGGGTGTATGAAAGGCGATTGCAGAACCACCAC
>SORU01000061.1 GCA_004402915.1 Fidelibacterota bacterium MT.SAG.2 | reverse complement strand
ATTTACATAGAATACTCTTTCCGCTACCGTATTATCCGTAAAGGTCAGTTGAGCGAATCCTGAAGAAACTAATAGTGTGCAAAGCAATGGGATCAGAGTTATTATTCTTTTCGTGATGAATTCTCCATTAAATGTTTGCTTTTAAAGCCAATTAAATTTTATCATTGAGTCAATAATAATACCATTATTCTCATACTTATCAGCTATTTTATTCTAAATCGGATTTAGTATCTGTTGACTCCAGAGTATAATGTATACTATATTTCATTTGTCCATAATATTTACGTTTAAATTACATGAACAATTCAAGTAAATCAGAGGAAAATTCAATTTCGGCGGAAGAACATGTTTCCTTCGTAAAGCTGGCGCAGAAAGTATCTCACGACCTTAATAATATTCTGTTTCCTATTTTGACGGGTTCTGAGCTAATATTAGAAAATCAATCGGATAAAGAGTTAATCAGAGAATGTGCTTCTGATATCAACGAAGCTGTGGAAAAGGCTATCAAAATTCTAAATGATTTTATTGCAAAAACCCAATCAATTACAACCAAGCGGAATCTCTGAGTTGTTTACGATTGCTCAGGCTGTAGCCATCTCCCTCTGAACACCGTCAAGAATCAAGTTATAAGCCGTCATTGCTCTTTCCACGGAATCGACAATTTTCTCTCCTGATTCAGCAGAAATATCTTCGCTGGATATAATTTTACGCCAAATTTCAGCATGCAGCATGTCTACCTCGCGATGCAAGGTGAAATATTCTAATCCACTTTTATCAGTGATACCATAATACTTCTTCAATCCGTCAATTTTTGCCCCTGCAATATCCGGTACTCGAGATTCATAGGCATAAAGAGCGGCAGATCCCTCTAAATATGAACCGTTCCTGCATATATCCATAAGTATATCAAGAGCTTCCTTCGTTTCACTGTTCGGTTCACTCTCTGTCAATTCTTCTCTTGAAAGTGAGAGCGCCTTACCAAAATTGATCCAAAGTTCAGGATGCGGTTTTTCATAATTTTCCTCTTCAGCAAGATTTTCAAGAATGAATTGCCGCACCGTTAAATCATCACAATTCGAATGCACAGAGCTTAGTAATCGTGGAAAAGAATTTACAAATTTATAATATTGAATAGCGTAGGTCCGTAGGGATTCAATCGAAAGCGCTCCTTCAGACCAAGCCTTATAAAACGGATGCTTCAAAAGATCCTTCTCCAATACTTTGGTGTCTATTGCCTCTAACACTTTGGCATATTTCATATGACAGTGCTCCTTATTAATAGGTGATCATCTATTTCAACAACGCTCAACCTAACTCATTGAGTATTATTTATCAAGAATAATTGTGGAATTAAATTCTACTTTCTGTACTGTTTTCTATGGAAGCAATATAAATGCTAAAAGCTCTTGTTTTGAAATTTACTCATTCTTAACTTTATCCCACAATAATGGCTCATATAATCTTATGCTGAACGAATCAAACTTTCAATCAGGCTCTATTCCGGTAGATGAAAAAAAGCTTGGGGAACTTCGAAAACAATTGGAAGCCGGATTTCTCATATCAAGTTACTTTCAGGAAATAAAAGACGATGTCGATTACATAACCTTTTCTCTTCATTCGAATGAAAGTATAGAATCGCTAATCTCAGTCCCTGACAGCGAATTGGTGCAAGACTTTCTTCAATCGAAGGAATTTGACCGCCATAAGAGAATACTAAAGGAAAAAGCAGCCTTTTTGATAGATCTCGTTGAATTTTCTCATCTTACAGCGGATGACCAACTGAATTTACTCGTTCGATATCAAACAGAACTTAATTATGCTCTTGAAAATTTTGATATTGAACATAAGATTTCCATAGGAGATGGAACTATAATTGTTCTTGAAGAGGCTTCAATTCCTCAACTTATACAATGTATTTATTCTGTACAGAAACAATTCGAGAGCTACAATCGCGATTTCGGTCATACCGCCAACCACATTAGGTGCAGATATGGTGTGAATATAGGTACCTGCTTTGACTTTCGAGATATAAACAGTCATTGGAACGTTCTCGGACCGGGTATAAACGATACACAACGATTAATGTCATTTGCTCGTGGATATCAGACAATAGTCTCTTCAACAGTAAAACAAAGCTATGATGCAAGGGATATTCTTGCTCCTGACGGTGTTAAAGTAACTTTCGGACCGGAAAAAAAGGGTCTTGATAAACATGACCGGGAACATACATTCCATGAATTGAAATTTTCCATAATCGAGAAACCATATAGCGTCAAATGGCAATTTTAATATAGTCAATTCCTAAATCTTACGTAATTTGTTAATTAACAAGATATTACGCAATTTATTTCCATTTTTGAGTAATGGATTTGCGATTCTTTCACAATAGCTGTAAATCGTTTCTGTAAAATATTATATATTTAATTGATTCCCTAAACTCTGTATTTTCAACAATTTAATTTTTTAAATGTGACTCACATCACATTTTGTAAACTATTTTTAAAAAAACCCTTGACAAGGTATCTGCAACCTACTATATTAACCATGCGAATCGAGCATACAATGCAAAAAGACTTAAACGCTATACTAAAAACAAACCAAATTAAAGAGACCAATTCTCATAATAGTGAGGGTCATCACGGACAAGTTTTTCCTATTTCGTATATTAGAGGCGTGATGGGAGAGAGAAATCAAATAAAATCAATTTTTAAACAATCAACAAGTAA
>SORU01000060.1 GCA_004402915.1 Fidelibacterota bacterium MT.SAG.2 | reverse complement strand
ATCAGAACCAACCTAAAGGCGTACCCTTCGAATATGCTCTTCTTGCAAATAGGGCAGCGAGAGCGATCAAGAGCAAATTCAGTGCAGGCGCAAAGACCATGTTAACCTGCAAGCCCAAAATAATAATGGTCAGCACCAGAAAAAGACAAAAAGACGCGAGCTTTTTACGCTGCGCTCTGCGTGGTTTTAGTCCGGCGATTATCTCCTCTGAAACAGGCTCACCTTCTTTTATCTTTGCAAATAAAGCATCAATTTCCGGTTGGATCTTAAGGTGAACTCGTGAAAGCAAGACTATCAACACGAATAGGAGCAGGGTCTTACTGCCGATGATCCAGTCGGTCTAGATAGCCTCAATTCCTATCGGTCCCAAAATAAGAAGTAATATTCCTGATATTCCTACGGTGGATTGGAACGCGAAACATCTTGGAGCTCCTCCAGAGAGTATATTCTCCATGAAGGTGTCGACCGGCAGATTGATATCCGGTCCGAAACGTCCTCGCTCGCTAACTACTATCAGGTTAAATAACGGAACCGACATGAATACAAAACTGACAACATGGATTGCTTTTAGTAAGTCATAAAGGATTTCCATCAGTATATCTTCTCTACTTAATAAATTTGATAATGTTACATTGTAAATGTAGTAAATTAGAGGCATGGAACAAAAAACAATCGAAAACGGAATTCCAGTGAAAGTCGTCGTAGGTGGAAGGGCGGTTATTGTATTTCAAACGGAAATAGAAATCTGAAAACTTATAATTTGTCTGATACTATTGAATTAGTACTGTTCAGCCGGTTGAAATTTCTAAATTCCAAGTCGAGTAAATACTTTTTACGCTTTAGTCCACCACCGTAACCGCGGAGCTTTCCGTTTGATTCAATTACGCGATGGCAGGGAATGACGATTGAAAGATAGTTAGACCCGTTTGCTCTGCCGACAGCCCTCGAAGCGCCGGGCTTACCTAATTCCAATGCTATCTCTCCATAGCTGCGAGTTTCGGCATAGGGAATCTTGAGAAGGTGATCCCATACCCTGTTTTCAAATTCTGTTCCGTTCACATCAATGGGAACTTCAAAATCGGTAAGGGTTCCGTCAAAATAATTAACGAGTTCGTTTTGCAGTTTTAATAGATGTTCAGAAATTTTCTCTTCGAGCGGTTTTTTATATCTTTTTTCCACGCGACTCAAAATACGTTCAACACCACCTCTGTCATGCCACTCCAGGAAGCAGATTCCTTTATCGGTCGAGCCTGCGATCATATCGCCTAAAGGAGATTGAACAGTGGAATAAAATATGTTATCTGTCATCAATCAGGCTTCCGGGTGACGTTCCGAACTCTTTTTTAAAAGCTTCCATAAATCCACTGGAAGATTCATATCCAATATCGTAACCGGCGCTGAAGTAATCATCTCCGGACTGAATCAATTTTTTTGCGTGTTCAAGGCGGAGCCTTCGATGAAACGCCATCGGACTCATTCCAACAAGGTCCTTAAAATACCGGCGTATAGTAGAAATATCAGTCCCTGACATACCAGTTAATTTATCCTCATCAAGTTTACCGTTCGGATTGTTTTTCATCTGGTTTATAACCGTTGGAAGCCAATTCGGGAGCACATTCGGAAATAATTCCGATTTACATCTTTTGCAGCCGCGCAATCCGAAAGCTATAGCTTCTTCACGAGTATTGAAAAAAACAACGTTTTCAAGATTAGGCAATTTTGCTTTACAAGATGGCAGACAGTAAATTCCGGTAGTTATAACCCCAGCATAAAATTTACCGTCATAATGTGAGTCACATTCAGTAATCGCATTAACCATTTTCTCTCGGCTTAAAGATTTCATAGAACAAAGATAAATCGTTTTAAGTCGAGTGTCTACCGAATTTCAGGCAAGGAACTAAATTTCTTTATTGATTGGTATGTAATATTCCAATAAATTTAGTTTTCTAATTCAACAGGAGGGTTAAATAAGGCTACAATGTCTTATAAAAAAGAAAAAGTGGAGCCTTTTCGCGACGAGTATGCTCATGATTTTAAGAGATTGAACCTTGAATGGATAGAGAAATATTTTGTCGTGGAAGAGATGGATAAAAAGCAGCTCAAAGATCCTCAAGAGTATATAATTGAACGCGGAGGTGAAATTTATTCCGTGATAGAAGATGGAAAAGTCAGAGGTGTATGCGCTCTGGTATTTCAAGAAGAGGGAGTATATGAAATAGTCAAGATGGCTGTTGATAAAGAATCCCGGGGCAAAATGGGTATGGAAATCTGCTTATGGAGGCGGTTATAGAGGGCGCCCGTAAAAAAGGAGCCGATAAAATAGTTATCGTATCAAACACGGTCTTGGAAACAGCGATAAATTTATACAAAAAATACGGGTTTATAATAACCAGATTAGGTCAAGACCCGGATTACGAACGAGGGAATATTGAAATGCAGCTTGATCTAACCGAACCGATTAACCGGAATAATAAATGAAGAACTGTTTTTCAGCGTTTTATTCGGCTATTTTCTTGTTATTTCCATTAGTTATCTACTCTCAGCAATGGGATCTGAGGGGGCAATTAACTTCGAGCACAAACCTGTATAATGACCTAACAGCAAACAACATAAGGATTGACCAGCGGGTCGGATATATTCCTACTCTTTCGATATACCCTGATCATAAATTTCTGAATAATATTGATTTTGAAGCCGCGTTTAACCTTCAAGCCAATTTTGAGGGGTTATTCAGCGCCGATGAAGGTAATAATTACCACGATCGAGACATTCATCGGCTATGGGCTCGGTATAGCACCGAAAATATCGAGCTGCGGTATGGGATTCAAAAAATTGCGTTCGGGCCCTATTTGCAAGAAGAGCATATTCGAAGGGTACGCCTTTAGGTTGGTTCTGAT
>SORU01000059.1 GCA_004402915.1 Fidelibacterota bacterium MT.SAG.2 | reverse complement strand
GTTTATACACATGGCGTGGAAATTTCATCTTTTGATGAAAAGGGCGCCTGCTTTGGTGAAATGAGTATGATTCTGAATGTCCCACGGACTGCCACTGTCAAAGCAGCGACTGATGTTAAGGTTTCGAAGCCGAGAACAGTTACAAACTTCGTAATTTCATTTATGCTTGCGTACCCAATTGTTTTTTAGAGTCGATTAAGGCTTGATATTTGTCCCATTTTTTATAATCTTGATAAGTGATGTAGTAATCTATAGTTACGTCCGTAAATTTCTGTAATTTCGGTTTAGGAGGAAAATAGAAAGGGTCACAGTCCCTCAGGTTGTATAGATTTTATTAGTAGAATAAAAAATACAACTAATAGGAGGTAACCATGACCCGGAATAATGGTAATAATGCAGAAGAAAGTAAACAAGAAAAATATATCGACGACCCCGATTTTTTAAGGAGTTTGGTGCAGACTTTTCTACAAGAGTATTTAGAAGCTGAGATATCCGAGCACTTAGGCGCCGGTAAGCATGAGCGTGTATCATCACGAGTAGGGCACAGGAACGGCTATAAACCAAGGAGACTCAATACCAGAGTCGGAAAACTCTTTCTCGATGTTCCACAGGACCGGGAGAGTACTTTCAGGACGGAACTCTTTGAGAGGTATCAGCGTTCGGAGAAGGCTCTAATTCTTTCACTGCAGGAGATGGTCATCCAGGGTGTATCTACGAGGAAGGTTCAGAAGATAACGAAGGAGTTATGTGGCACTATATTTTCGAAGTCGTGCGTATCAGATTGGTGTAAGAGATTAGACGATGAGATAGGCGCGTGGCTGAACAGGCCGTTAGAAATGGCATATCCCTACTTGATCGTTGATGCCCGGTATGAGAAAGTTCGCCGGGATCATAAAGTCGAAAGTAATGGGGTGCTGATAGTTAAAGGCATCAACGAAGAGGGTTACAGGGATCTACTTGCAGTTGAGGTAGTTAATACGGAGAATGTCTCCAACTGGGGAGATCTCTTCAGCAGACTCCTTGACAGGGGTCTACATGGAGTCAGGCTTGTTATATCGGATAATCACAAGGGCTTGAAGCAGGCGATCGACAGATACTTTCAGGGTTGTTCGTGGCAGCGGTGTCAGACACACTTCATGAAGAACGTATTGGATAAGGTGCGTCCCAAGGATAAGGCTCGAGTTAAACAGATGCTCCGAGAGGTGTTTGACGCTTCTGACTCTAAGGCGGCATGGAAGCGTCTCCAGAATATGGTAGAGATGCTGAGAACAACATACCCAAACTTGTCTGAGTTCTTAGAAGAGGAATGCGAGGATACACTTGCCAATTTTAACTTTCCTGTAGAGCATCGAAAGAGAATACGGACAACAAACAGTCTTGAGAGGCTGAATCAGGAGATAAAACGACGAACGAGAGTTATCAGGATCTTCCCCAATGCCGAATCATGCCTACGGTTGATATCTGCTTTATGTATTGAACAATCAGAAGAATGGCTGATGGGAAAAATCTATCTCGATATGAATTTATTCGAAAATGAGGAGGTTAAAGAGGAACAACCTGAGACGACTATGATGAAATTACAGAACTTTTAGGACTTGACCTAGTAACGGATATTCCGAGTAAAGAACGGAGATCAAATACTCATCAGGAGTATTTATAATATATTGAAAGAAACGAGCTAGCAAAAGTTTGGAGGTACAGGTTTTGACTAAAATAAGGAATAATGATGAATAGTAAACAATCATCGGAAGAGATGAATCCCCATACAGGACCGTCAAAACAATTAGAACTCCGTCTAGCAGAAATTGCGAAGCAAGAAATTACAGATGAGGAAGTTGCAGCGAATTGGCGAACCGAAATATATGGAGAAGAAGTAATCAGAAAAACCCTCGCACTTGATAAATTGGTTAGGAATAAGTTCACTAAAGCAAATAAGGCAATGTTTGAGTGGGTAGAGAATGTTGAGAAAATGAAAGATAATAAGTCTTATGAACAACTCGGATATACAAAATTTGAGGATTGGATCCATAATCAAAGTGTTTCAATGTCGACGGTAAAGAGTTGGCTAAAAGTGCATGAAGTATATTGTAAGAAATATCGATTCACTTGTGATGAACTAAGTATTTATGACAGTAAAAAATTGAATATAATTTTGCCTCTTGCTGAAATAGAGGGTGTCACAAAAGAGAAAGTAAAAGAATTCTTGGATTCGATCACATCGATGCATGAATCAGACCTTAAAAGCATGGTAAAAGAGGAGATTGACGAGATTCTATCTAGCTCGGAAGCAAGACTCCCAGATGGGAGTTAAAACCATCAGATAATTACCGATTTTAATAATGGTAGTGAGATAGATATCTCATTATTCCAGAAAAGAAGTACAGTCCTTCCTCACTCCCTAGGAGGGGCCAAAAGGCGAACACCTTTAAGTTGATTATATGTATTACCTATCATCAATATAAATATAGTCTTAAGGCTCATAATGATCTGAATCTTCGGATACAAAAAGGGAGCATTTTAGCTGATTTTCATACTAATCGACGAATAAAAAAAACAAATGAGAACACCCGGTTAACAAGAGCCGAGTATTTAATTCAGCGCAAGAAGCGCAAGCAGGTTAGAGCGAAGAACTATCGACAATTGATGCTCCAGAATAGGTGGACTCAAGCCAAATTATCTCGGTATCTTGGAGTAAGTAGGGTGTGGGTTTCGCGAGTGTTAAATGCGAAAGAATAGATCCCGTAAGCTCTAAAAAAGTCTAATGTGAGGGGAATTGGTCCGCTGGGTTCAATTCCCAGACTTTCCCGCTATGCCTCGACTTTGGTAAAAGTCAATAATAGAGCCAATAATGCTCTTAATATCCCCTAAATACGGGGATTTACCCAAGTGTTGTTTTGCGCTG
>SORU01000058.1 GCA_004402915.1 Fidelibacterota bacterium MT.SAG.2 | reverse complement strand
GAATTCCTAATCCGGAACTGTTAATCCAATCCACACCTTTAAGATCAAGAACGAATTTTTTACTTATAGAGCAGAAAATATTGTTTGACATAAGATGATAAATGAGATAGATTTTGTGCTTGCTTTAACATTAGAATTGAAGAGGATTTATTGGGAACACAATTAACACCAAGATTTGTGCTGATAGGGGCTGTGATAGTCATGGCAATCTATATGCTGTCACCGACAATAGAATATTATTTCTTTCCACCCGATGACGAAGAAGCCAAAGAGGCGCTCCAGGAAAAGGCATTAAAACTCGGCCTTGATCTTCAGGGTGGTATGCATGTCGTAATGGAAGTGAACATCCCAAAATTAGTAGAGAACATAGCGAGTAATAAGACACTTCTTTATGATGCGCTTGCTGCCGCCGAGACGAGAGCCGAAAATGATGACATCGAATACCTCGATGCGCTGCTGCTTGAAGCAAATGAACGGAACATCCGGCTTGCACGTCATTTTATTGATTACGGTATAGAAAATTCGGAGATCATCTCTGCTTTGGAAGATGAGGCAGATGACGCTGTCAACCGCGCTCTCGAAGTTATCCGAAATAGGGTTGACCAATTTGGAGTTTCAGAACCGACCATACTCAAGCAGGGTTCAAATCGGATAATCGTGGAGCTTGCCGGCGTGCAAGATCCCGAACGAGCGCGTAACTTGATAAGACAAACTGCTCTGCTGGAATTTAGCCTGTTAAAAGAACCTGACGTTGTGCAGGCTGTCATTACCCGTATCGATAACGTTCTTAAAAGCATCAGAACCGGCATAGACCTGGACAGTCTGGTCGCCATCGCCGTATCCACCACAGACACATCCGACAATACGCTGACTGCGCTTGCAGAAAGTAAGGATAAATCTATCAGTGTTGATGAAATATTCGGCGTAACCACAAATGAATCGAACTCAGCTGGATCAGAAGGTTCCGTGATTGTGGATGAACAGATCTTTGATGAACGTCCGTTCTCTGCATTGTTAAGGAATATAGGCGGCGATATCGGCGTTCCGGCGGAAAACGTAAAAGCTGTTCGCAGGATCCTTGCATTAGAAGAAGTCAAAGCGGCGCTTCCTGCAGACATGAAAATAATTTGGTCGAACAATAAAAGAGATTTCGGCGGCAGAGGACTGCCTTCTGAAACCTATAACGTCCTTTATGCTGTTAACAGAGAACCCGGCTTGACAGGAGACGTCGTTACTTCCGCTTCGGCTAATTTCGGCGGCGGCGCAAGTTCCGCCTCCGGACAACCGGTTGTCTATCTCAACATGAACAGCGAGGGCGCGAGAGCTTGGTCACGATTGACCGGAGCAAACATCAACAAAAGAGTCGCCATTATTCTTGACGATAAAGTTCATTCCGCGCCGGTGATAAGAAGTAAAATTCCATCAGGAAATACCATCATCGAGGGGATGAACTCCATAAATGAAGCGAAAGACCTTTCTATCATCTTAAGAGCAGGCGCGCTACCGGCTCCAATGGAAGTTATTGAGGAACGCACTATCGGACCGACACTCGGTAGAGATTCGATTGAAAAGGGAACCAACGCCGCACTAATCGGATTCGCACTCGTAATGATATTCATGGTTTTATACTATAGGATGTCAGGTCTTCTCGCCAATTTTGCGCTGCTTCTTAATCTCATTTTTGTTCTCGCAATTATGACGACTATGAGGGCTACTCTGACACTGCCCGGTATTGCGGGACTTATACTCACCATCGGAATGTCCGTAGACGCGAACGTGCTGATATTCGAGAGGATAAAAGAAGAACTCAGAAAGGGCAAAACGGTACGATCCGCGATAGATGCGGGTTATTCAAAAGCATTAACGACAATTATCGATGCGAACGTGACTACAATACTCGCCGCTCTTGTGCTCTTCCAATTCGGAACCGGACCGATCAAGGGATTTGCCGTAACACTGTTTTGGGGTATCCTTGCGAGCATGCTGACCGCTATCTTCATTACAAGGACAATTTATGCATATGTAACCGACCGCTTCGAGGTCACAAAATTAAGTATATAAAATGAACCTATTTTCAGACACAAACATAGATTTCACAGGTAAACGCAAAATCGCAATTTCGATTTCGATACTTTTCATCATCGTCGGTATAATTTCGATAGTCGCTCACGGAGGTCCTCGTCTTGGAATCGACTTTTTAGGTGGAACGTTAGTACAGGTCAAATTCGAGAACCCTGTAACAAGCACGGATGTACGTTCGGCTATTTCCCCAGCAGGTTACGGCGGCGCTGTGATACAGAAGTTCGGCGATGACAAAGAAGTTCTTATCAGGATACTTGAAGCAAAAGGGGACACTGAAGCCGCCGCCCTCATCTCTCAAGCGCTGACTGATTACTTTACAACTAACCCGTATGAAATTCGCAGGGTGGAGAAAGTTGGACCGAAAATTGGCGAAGAATTAAGGGGCAAAGCTGTCTTGGCTATTTTAGGCGCTATGTTTGGCATCGTTATTTATATTACATTCAGATTCGAATTCAAATTCGCTATCGGCGCGCTTATCGCTCTTGCGCATGATGTCTTAATTACTCTCGGTATCTTTAGTTTGTTGGATATCGAAATTACACTTGCGGTTATTGCCGCTTTTCTTACCATTGTCGGATATTCACTGAACGATACCATTGTCATCTACGACCGCATAAGGGAAAATATCAAAGCGATGCGCCGTGAAAATTACGAAAAAATAGTTAATACGAGCATCAATAATTCCCTCGCCAGAACAGTTGTAACGTCGCTTACTACTTTTATGGTAGTATTCATTTTATATATTATAGGGGGAGAAGTGATATCAGGCTTTTCATTTGCGATGATGCTTGGAGTGATTGTCGGTACTTATTCTTCTATATTTATTGCAAGCCCGGTGCTGATCGAATGGCACGAGTGGGCGATTGCAAAAAAATCAGCAGAGCTAGCTGCTAGCTCAACGAGGTAGATTATGAAATTAAACCAAATTGACAAGGGCAACGTAACCGTTATAGAGCTGCAAGGCAAGCTTATGGGTGGACCAGATGCCGTCGAACTTCGCGAAACTCTTCATGGACTTGTCGAAAAAGATATTAAAAATTTCGTTCTTGATCTTAAAGGTGTGGATTGGATTAACAGTTCCGGATTAGGAATTC
>SORU01000057.1 GCA_004402915.1 Fidelibacterota bacterium MT.SAG.2 | reverse complement strand
CGCTCGTCGGCAGCGTCAGATGTGTATAAGAGACAGGTCTTCGACTCGCCGTTGGAAGAGGTATTCTCGTACGACGCCTAAGATGATTCAAACTGATCAATCAATAAAATATCATAAAAATTGTCAGATAAACCGACATTACCAATTTGGAGACAAAAAATAATGAAAGCAGTTGTATACACAAAATACGGACCACCGGATGTTCTTCAGCTCGAAGAGGTAGAAAAACCTACTCCCAAGGAAGATGAAGTACTGGTAAAAGTTCATGCAGCATCAGTAAATCCTCTTGACTGGCATCTAATGAGAGCTGAACCGTTCTTGGCCCGTCTAGAGGTCGGGCTTCTAAAACCAAAAAACAAGATACTCGGAGCTGATATAGCGGGACGAGTTGAATCGGTTGGCAGAGACGTCAAGCTGTTTCAGCCGGGTGATGAAGTATTCGGGGAAAAATTCCAGGGAGGGAAAGGGTTGGGTGGCTTTGCGGAGTATATATCTGTTCCTGAAAGTTCATTGGCGTTGAAACCAGCCAATATATCGTTTGAGGATGCCGCAGCCGTCCCTGTAGCGGCAGAGACCGCCCTGCAAGGTCTTCGCGACAAAGGACAGATTCAGTCAGGGCAAAAGGTTTTGATTAATGGTGCATCTGGCGGTGTGGGTACGTTTGCGGTGCAGATTGCCAAATCGTTCGGAGCTGAAGTAACCGGCGTGTGCAGCACGAGGAATTTAGAGATGGTGCGATCGATAGGCGCAGACCAGGTCATTGATTACACGAAAGAAGATTTCACAAGAAATGAGCAGCGTTATGACCTGATTTTTGATGCTGTGGGAAATCGCTCGGTTTCAGATTATAAGCGTGCTTTAAGTCCCCAGGGAATTTGTGTCATTCCCGGATTTACAACCCTGTCTCATTTGTTCCAAGTTCTCTTCCTGGGAACATGGGTGTCAATGACAGGGAGTAAGAAAATCGGTATGATGGGGACGGTGAAATCAAACAAAAAAGATTTGATTTTTATCAAAGAGCTTCTCGAAGCCGGCAAAATTGTACCAGTCATAGATAGAAGTTACCCGCTAAATGAGGTTCCTGAAGCTATCCGGTATCTTGAAGAAGGACACGCACAAGGAAAAGTAGTAATAACAATTGGAACATAAAATTAGATAATCAGGAGTTTAAAAATGAAAATAAAAATGAAAAAGATCGCTATCGGACTATCCATTACCCTAAACGTCATCATTCTCGCTATAGTAATTTTGGTTTGGTCAGGTATTGCTTTAAATCTCTTGATAGGTTTGTTTGCTCTGCCTACTCATGAAAGGTGGGTTAGTCAATTTGAAGTAATCCGTGTGAAGCCTGGCGATACAGTATTTCTTGGCGACTCTATCACGGAAGGTGGCTCGTGGCACGAACTGTTCCCGGAAAGTAACGTACGAAACCGAGGCATTGGCGGTGATGTTACAATGGGAGTTATCGCGAGATTAGACCAGATTACCGATGGTCAACCTGCCCAGATATTCCTATTGATCGGGACTAACGATCTTTTCGGAGGTGTCTCGCAAACGGATATCGTGGCCAACATAATAAGGATTATTGAAGAGGTACATGACGCATCACCTCAAACAGATGTGTTTGTGCAAAGTATATTGCCCAGATCCGAGAGTTATCAGGAAAGCATTGAGTCGCTCAATTCAGCGTTAGAAACGGCAATAGTTGGAAAAGCAACATGGGTGAATCTATATCCCCTGTTTCTTGATGAAACAGGAAAATCTATAGACGATTCGTTGAGCAACGATGAACTGCATTTGCTTGGGCAAGGTTATATCGTGTGGAGAGATGCCATCGCTCACTTGATAAATAGGAGTTAGTAATTTGAATAAATCAGTAAAGTTTTGGGACAAAAGATCGAGTGAGTATGATCAGAAAGCCAAGAAAAATGAACAGATGTATATCAAGGCTATTGAAAATACTAAAAAACATCTCACTAGCAGCGATACTGTTTTAGAATATGCATGTGGAACAGGAATAATAACTAATGAAATTGCAGGCAATGTGAAAGAGATTCATGCCATTGATACATCCTCCAAAATGATCGAAGTTGCGAAAAGAAAAGCAGACGAGCGTAAAATTGAGAACATAAATTTTATGCAATCATCTATATTTAATGAAAGATTTAAACAAGAATCTTTTGATCTGATTTTGGCTTACCATATTCTACATTTATTAGAAGATGGGCAGAAAGCTATGCAACAGATAAACAAATTATTAAAACCAGGAGGGCTATTTATTTCTGCAACTCCTTGCCTTAGGGAGCAAAAATCATTTTTACGTATTGTACTGCCCCTTCTCATGAAAGTAGGAATAGCTCCATATGTAAAAAGTTTTAAAACCTCTGATTTATATGACTTGATAACTAATGGAGATTTTCAAATTATTGAGGCTGAAAGTATACTTAGCGCTCCCCCAAATTATTTCATAGTAGCAAAGAAGATAGAAGTGACTCAACAAATCACCAGATTAAAGTAAATGGCGGAAGATGGTTTTGTTGAAGTAGCACTGTCCAATAAACGTAGGTTATGACACACCATTTCACAGTTACAAAGCTCATGAAAACGTGAGGTTTTGAGAAAATAGGTTTTGGGGCAGTGTTTTTTTGTCTCGTAAACGAAGGTTTTAGATACACATTTTTGGTGTGTCAAAATCCTTGTGTTGATGAGAATTGAGTAAATTTACGGCTTGATCTGTAACTATAAAAGGTGGGATGAATGGTGGGGGTGTCTCAGCCATTTAAGACAAGGAGGCGTGAATTCCGCTAGCGTTCATAGGTCGCGATAATCGTTGTATCAGTAGCTGATTTTTCAAAATACTTTTTCTTGATCTTGAGATATTCATCGTTTGAAAAGAATAAATTCATCGAGTCTTCGTTCGAAAAGTAAATCGTAAACACTCGATTGATGGGTGCGTCTGTTTTGGACTTGAGAACTTCAGAGATTCTGAAATCGTATCCAAATCCACCGCCATAGTTCTTAAGAATTGGCGTCATCTCGTTCCGATAAGATTGATATACTTCGTCGTCTACAACGTTTAAACCAACTAGCATTTCAAAAGCCATATCGTTTTACCTTTGCTTCAATCACCTACCAAATATATATATATAGTTTTATTAATGAAAGCATCTAATGGATATTTTCCATATTTCTGAACGTATTATAGCCTGTTACTGCTATATTCAATCTAGATCTTACCCCAAAATAGTTTTTCCAGCTGCTATATTACAAATTCGGCATTACGGGACAAACCGGGACAAAAAATGGTCACTCTCAGGTCACTGC
>SORU01000056.1 GCA_004402915.1 Fidelibacterota bacterium MT.SAG.2 | reverse complement strand
AGGCGTGATGAAGCATCATGGATACAGGATGGAATCTACTCTCCTCTTTCTTTGGTGGTCAGCGCTTTCTACAATACAAGTGACGCTACTTTTATGGCAACGAATGTAGGTATTTATAAACGGAATGTCGGCGGAGGCTGGTCTCTCTTTACCAGCAGAAGAACTGATACGGCTGATTTGACCGAGAATAGCGCCGGTATACTATGGGCGGGATTCAGCATAAACGGACCTGCAGAATATGATGAGGCAAGTTCCCGATTTGTTTCCCGAGCTTTGAATTCTCCGTTCAACAATGTCTTAGCCGCTATGTCAAACGTAATTGATTCAACGATGTGGATAGGGAGCGATAAGGGTTTTAGCAAATTATCACCCGATGGATGGAAAAGTTATCTGCATTCGACTAATGGTGAAACGAGACTAAATGATTCGGAGATTGAATTAGACAGATATATAGCTGATACACTAACTATTCCGAGATCAGGTATTCATGTTTCGTTAGCTGCATCAAACGGATTAGTATATTTCGGCTATGGTGGCAGAGGAATGCTCGAGTTCGATCCCGAATCTCCTGCGGATTTTACGTTATATGACGCATCAAACGGTTTTTTATCAGGTTCGGAAGGGCATGGAGGGGCTTCTCATTTTGTGGTAATAAGAGATATTACTGAGGACAATAGCGGAAATATCTGGATTGCCAATGCGTTTGCGCAAGACGACAGACATCTTGCCGTTATTGACACGTTCAATCAATGGCATTATTTCCAAAAAAGCGCTACCGGTCTGATAAATGGAGTGTTGGGTGCTATTACACACGACAGCAGAGGAAACGTTTGGTTGGGCATGCAAGCAGATTCTGAAGTACTATTGCCGGAAGGAGGTTTGCAGGTTCTCAATTATTCGGGTACTCTTTCTGACAAATCGGATGACATATGGGTACGGTTGACCAAAGTTGACGGATTGGAAAGTAATCACGTGAAGGATATTGCGGTAGATGGTGATGATGTTTTGTGGATTGCTGTTGCGGGGGGTGTACATCGACTTGTGATACCGCAGGAATTGACCAGAGAAAGCTTAAGAGCGAATCTTTCCGGAATAATTCCCATAGTGTCAGATCATGATGTGCGAAAAATAGAGGTGGATTCAAGAAATAACAAATGGTTCGCGACTGAAACAGGCGGAGTTAAGGTGCTTCTGAATGACAACACATGGCTGAACGGGAACGAAGGTTTTACAGTGGATAACAGTCCGCTTCTTTCAAATAGCATTGAATCGATCGCCTTCAATCCAAAAAACGGTGACGCATTTATTGCGACTCTCAAAGGCATATCAATTTTAAGAACGGAGTATTCAGAACCTTTATTTACATTGGAAAAAGTAAAAACGTATCCGAGTCCGTTTATTATTCCGGCAAATTCTGACCTTGTTATTGATGGATTAGCGGATAATGCAGGAGTAAAAATACTTGATATAAACGGTGATCTTATCAGGAATCTTACCTCAGGGAGCCGCGAAATCAGGGGTAGCCAGGGATTTTGGGATGGAAGGGATGATGATGGAAGAATTGTCCCCAGCGGAATTTACATTGCGTTTATTTACACAAGTTTAGAGCTTAAAGCAACTGCGAAAATTGCGGTCATACGAAGATAGCATTTAGAATTTAGCCAGCTCTTCCACAACTTCTTTCACTAATTTTCGTTTTTCCTTATATGGCAAAAATGCGCTTTTAAAGCCGAAAATGATCATCTCTTTAAAATCATCCAAATCGAAATCATAATACTTATGTGCTGTAAGAAATTCTTTGGTTATTGTAGTGTCGGAGACGAGTAAATTATCGGTATTAATCGTTACTCTTAATCCGAGATCGTAATAGTTTCTTATGGGGTGAGTTTCAAAACTGTTGACGCTTCCCGTTTGAACATTTGATGTAATACACATTTCAAGGGGAATCCGATGATCGTTTATATAGTTCAGCAGATCACCATCTTCCCTTGTCCGGGTGCCATGTCCGATCCGGTGCGCTCCACAATAATGTATCGCTTGATGGATACTCTCCGGACCATACGCTTCGCCCGCGTGGATCGTCAAGTTCAGATTATTATTCAAAGTCAGATAAAATGCTTCCATGTGGTCTTTTGCCGGAAAGTTCTCCTCTTGTCCCGCTAAATCGTACCCAACAACTCCTCTATTTTTAAAAGCAACGGCGAGTTCCGCGAGCGTGAGGGAAGTTTGAGCGCCTATACTTCTTATACCGCAGACGATTATTCCTGTCTTAATACCGTATTTTGCTTCCGCTCTTTTTAACCCTGCCTTGGTAGCCTCGATAGTTTCGGCTAAAGTCAGGCCTTTCTCGATGTTCAACACAGGCGAAAAGCGAACTTCCAATAGCCTCACACCGTCATTCCATTGGTCCTCTGCGAGCTCGAATGCCACTCTTTCCAATGCGGGCGCTTCTTGAAGTACGCTGAGAGTGTAATCGAATACTTTCAGATATTCTGCAAGACTTTTGTTTCTTTCGCTGCCGGCATGTATGATGTTATTTAATTCTTCAACATTATCGGCAGGAAGATCCACTCCCTGTTCATGAGCAAGTTCAAGCAGGGTTTCCACTCTCAAAGAGCCGTCCAAGTGACAGTGTAGATCAGTCTTCGGTAATGCCCTTACAAGCTCTTCTGTAATCTCCGTATTATTCTTTTTCATAAGTAATCCTATTATAAAAAGGTGCAAAAGCTGTTATTAAGGCTGATATAAAGCTTAGCTCCCTCGTAAGTAAATCATTGGTTAAAACGCCGAATACGCCTTGATTGTTCCTAACATTGTTTTGTCCGGAGTATTTGTCGATTGCAACCGCTAAACTTTCATTATTGTCATACACCGCCTGAGCTAATTTTCCCGGAACGCTTAAATTCGGTGAAGAACCGAATTCGATCGTTTTACCGTCGGACACTGCTGCCCAGCCCTGTATAAATGTGATAGTTTTTCCGTTTAATTTCGTTTGATGGAATCCACCTTCCATCCCGACATAATAATCTGCTTCTTCATTCTGTTTGTCTAAAAGAATTTTAAGTGACTTAATCCTATTAAGTGCGCCGTTGGCGATCTCTCCCATAGTAATGGGCGTTTCACTTACTCCGGAGTCTGTTTTCCTTGAAATTATTGACCAATCGGAACTGTTGAATTGCTTGGAGATAACCTCCATAGCGGCCGAGAGAGCATCCAATTTTGGTTTTCGCTCAGTAGCGACAGCGATTATCAATTGAGTTCTATTGCCTTTAAGTTTTTTAGCATATTAAAAAAAATCTTAATCCTTTCATAAACCGGTTCGATCTCATCACCAAACTCTTTCACCAATTCTATTGAAATTTTATGCACATTATTCCGCCCGTCACACTCCTTCCAAAGAAAGAGGAGAGTAGATTCCATCCTGTATCCATGATGCTTCATCACGCCT
>SORU01000055.1 GCA_004402915.1 Fidelibacterota bacterium MT.SAG.2 | reverse complement strand
AATTATAATTTAAAAATCATATTTTACAATAGTAATGGATCGTGTGGTATGGGTAAACATTCAGACGTCGGAAATCTTATGAAATCCGGATATTGTTTATCATAAGGGGTAAGATGTACCGGAGGAATCAATGCTTCCGCAAGCACTGTCACCATAAGAGTGGGCTCATCCGGATCATTACTAAGGATTGACAACGTCCCTGATAGGCTCCCTGCACTCGTTGCCAAAACAGAAACGGATACCTCATGTTTCTCACGTGGTAACAGCATGAACGAAGTCGGGCCAACCACCGTGACCTCTCCGATGTTTGAGCTGATATCCGTAACCGTAAGCGAGTCTGTACCGACATTTGAAACCCTTAACGAAAGAGTGTCGCCATATCCGATAAAGACTCCTCTAAAATCAAGCGTATCGGTGGAGAGAACCGCATCGGGAGCGCCGGTGACTTTGAGTCGGACAGGAATCGTCGTCTCTTCTACTTCTCTCGGGTCATTAGATGAGATGCCTATTTCGGCTAAATAATTGCCTCCGAAAAGACCTTCTGCATCAAACGTGACCTTTATATCGATAGAGGAATTCGGAGCTACAATACTTGTTGTAGGTTCTGCGTCAAGCCAGAAGGGGAAGAACGGGCGGAAAGTGGCAATGCCCCTGGCTCCAGACCCGCTTGATAGGCTGGCGGCTATACTCGTTGTAGCAATGTCAATTATTACAATGCTGTTCGTCAAATCAAACGGATTGGTGACATACGCGTACACGCCATCCGGTTCTATCGCTAACCCCCATCCGCTGCTAAACCTGCTATCCGATATCGAAGATACTACCGTGTGGTCCGTCGTCTCAATGATCTTAACGGCACTGTTAAACTTGTCCATAACGAAAACTAATTTTCCATCAGGAGTGAAATCGAGTCCATGGGGATTTGAGAATCCGCCTATGTCAGCTATGATCGAGTTTGTCTCAACATCTATCACCACAACACCTGAATACGTCAGATACAGCATTGAACCATCCGGACTCATTTTAATCGTATGTGTCGATGATGGTGAAGGTAAAGCTATATTAGTTACAAACGAATTCTCGGCTGTTTCTATTACGGTAACGCCCTGACTAATGTTAAGCACATATAAATAATCACCGTCAGGAGTGATCGCCAAATCCTGGGGTCCACTTATTGAACTCGTTATTGTGCCTTCCAGATCAAACGTGCCGGCGTCATAGACAATTACTGAACTGCTCCATCGATTAGCAACGTATGCTTTACTCCCGTCAGGTGAAAACACTATACCTGTTGGACCGTCACCGGCTGTAATCGTCCCGATCACCGTATTTGAAGATGTCTCTATTACGGTTATATTGTCTGTGTCACGATTTGACACCCAAACCTGTTCAGCAGAAGGGCTGATAGTCAAGCGCCAAGGAAAGCCGCCCACAGATATCGGATTGCCCACAATTTCATTGGAAGTAACATCAATCACTGCGACGTTGTTATCAAATGAATTCGCTATGTAAGCATACTGGAACGGAGAGCCGGCAGTTACCTTCATATTCCTATTATTTTTTCTGAATACCATACCCGTCGGCATTTCTGACCAGCTTTTAAGAGCGTCTGAATAAGCTTTTGCCGAGCTGCTTTTCACAACTGCTTCACTCATTAGAATGTCAAAGATTGCGGTTGAAGTCTCATTCGTTCTAAAACTCGTTTTAGAAAATACTTCGCCCCCGCCTTCGGAGACGATTTCAAACGGAGGGATAGAATCCAACAGCAAATCAATCGATAGGTCGAAGAAGAGATCTCCTGCACCGATGTTGGCAATTGTGACCGTTTGAGAATCGATTTCACCTGTAAATAAATCCGCAAAGAGCGAGTCAGGAGTAATCTCTATTTCGGGTGCCGGAACACCCTCTCCAAGAAGGGCGATATCTATCGATCCTTCATCTGAATCGTTGCTTTCTACAGTAAGTACTCCGAATATAAAACCTTCCGCTGAAGGAGTTAAAGAAATCTGTATATCATGGCTCGACCTGGCTGGTATTGATGCTGATGTTACTTCGGGTGAGAAATCGGGATTGCTTGAAGTTACATTCGTTATATTCAGGGTATCAGTGCCTTCATTAACTATGGTCAGAGGCATAGTTGAAGGAAAGCTTACAAAAGCCTCACCAAAGAGAAGGACGTTATTCGGTATACGGATATCCGGAATGCCGGTGACAGTAAGATGTGTAGGAACAATAACTACTGGTTCATCAGGGTCATTTGAAGTAATCACGACGTCAGCATCATAATCGCCGCCAAAGAGGCGATCTGCGTCAAACGTAAGTGTTATATCCGCGGAAGAGCCCGCAGACACAGTACCTGTATCGGGAAATACAGATATCCAAAATGCCCCTTCCTTTATTCCATCGTCTATCTGATATAGAGGTCCTTCCCAATCGCTCCACCAAAGGTCAGTACCGTCATGTGAGATCGAATAACCGCCATTATCATCAAAGAAGGCAAATTCATCGACTAATCTTGCCTCGCCGTTTTCCAGAGATACTCGTACGATTCTTCCAAATTCCGGATCACTTACCCACATCGAGGAGTGCTCCTCCACCCACACCATCTGATAAGGTGCGGCATCAAACGAGAGATCGAACGTTTCAATTACTTCTCCTGTAAAATCAACCACATAAAAAGTGGACCTGAAATTAAACGCCGGATATACGATAAAATTGATACCATCCCATGTCAAAGCGGGTAATTCAACAAATGGAGTGCTAAAGGAACCTATCATGTTTCCATCCAAATCATACCCATAAACGTTGCCGGAAGGAGCTCCGATCCAGAAATATTGACCGTCCCAGGCTATTCCATATGGATCTAAATGAAGTGGAAAAACATCAATTATAGTTCTGTTTGCAGTGTCGTACTTCACTAACTTTGCAAATAAATAATCGACCACGTATAGCTCATTCTCCACCCAAACTATCCCGACATTGCCATCGATAAATCCATCATAAACCTCTATAACATCTCCGATGTCCATCACAGAATTTAGCGGCATTAACTGCCCTTTGGGTAGAGCAGGTAAAGAGGCTGAACTTTCTCTGCTTTCATCGGCATAAAAACCAATACGTCCCATAGGCGCTGATTTATTTAATTGAATGTAATCTTCTGAACTTATCAAATCTAAGATAGTCATGTCCAGACCGGTCTCCCTCGTATTAATTTCAAAAGAGAGATCAGAACCACCGGTGTTTTCGATTGTGATAGTCCGTGTGGAGGTATCACCGGTTACCAGGGAATCGGAGAGTAAAGCAGGGGTTACCATAATATCAGGTGGTATTACTCCTTCCCCTGAGAGAGCGACAGTAAACTCCGGCTCATCCGGGTCATTACTGAAGATGCTGAGTATCCCTGAGACCGGCCCGACCGTTGTCGCGAGCAGGACGACGTTTATCTCCTGAGTTCCTTCAGGGGAGAGTGCAAATGCCGTGGGAGATGCGGTAAACTCAGCGGTGGTAGTCGTAATGTCAGAGACTATCAGGGTGT
>SORU01000054.1 GCA_004402915.1 Fidelibacterota bacterium MT.SAG.2 | reverse complement strand
ATATTTTATAGTGGATTTGTTCTTGAAGCGGGGAATAATCTAATAGCCTGGATGAAATTCAAGAATTTCGGAGTTGCGGCGATTGAGGTTGATTCGTTAAACACCGGAAATAATAGCTTCATAAGAAACGAAATTTGGTACAATGGAACAGGTATTCTCATAAACACTTCCGATAACAGCGTGTTTGTAAACAATTATATTCACGACAACTACAATTCAGGTATTGAGCTGGACTACACAGCAAATAATATACTTCATGACAATCTACTCGCCTTTAATGGTTATGACGGACTAACGATCTACAGGGGTGCGGGAGGCAATAACATCGTTGGAAATATAGTCTTAGGTAATGCTAATGACGGTCTGTCGTTATACGGCGGACTTAACAGAAATAATGTGATCTTCCGAAACAATATCGGAGATACGTCATATGTTCCTCCAATACCGATAGGCTCAGACTTAGGCGATTGGTCGGATGTAATTGATCGCGTAGACCGGAAAACTTTGTTAAAGTTACGTGATATACAAGAGGAAGGGAGAATACGTTCGATTGAGTCACGCGAATCGAGACCTGAAAGGAAATCGGTATCGAAAAGAGCTAAGTCTGCTATCGGTACAAATAAAATCCTCGTTGATCAGAGAGATGCAGTTGCGGATCGCAAACAGAAGGTAAAGGTGAAAGCAGTTCGTTCAACGCCGAGAGCAGAAAACGGGACCGTTTCTTCTGTTTCGCACACTGGTAATTATAACGGTATTTATCTCTATGGCGTAAGTGAGATAGTTATTGAGGATAATTTGATCTTCGGCAGCGGTTACGCCGGTCTATACATTGAAGGATTTTTTGTGATAGATACAATTATTGTTGTAACAGATACAACAATAGATACAACCTATTATTTTCCGAATGATATCTATGTAAATGACAATAGGTTCGTCAGAAATATGTACGCGGACATTGAATTCTGTTACATAGAAGGTATGACCGTCGCGGGCAACTCTTTCAGGCATTCATATGAGGCTATTTACGGTTACGGTTCCTATAGTCTGTATGATGACAGTCCGGAAATCAGCGGCGGAAACGTTAATGTCATAAATAATGACTTTACCAGCGCCAGCAACGCATATTTCTTTGAAGCTTACTACCTCTATAGAGTGAATATGGTTAATAACGTAATTTCTTCCATATACAGTGCAACAGAGCTAGATGAAATCGCCATCATAAATATATCTGGTAACCGTTTTAATAACACGGCTTATGCGGTATATGTCGACTTTCACGACAGCCTCTTCGTTTATGACAATTATGTCATAAACGGATACTCGCCATTTGAAATGTATACCGATTCGGGACACATTGAATTTATGTACAACGAATTGACAAAATCGGAGTACGGCGTTGATATTGCTGGCTGTAACTTTTGTTTTTCCGGTACAGCGATCTTAACTCATAATAAGATCCACGGATCTTACGCTTACGGAATCACAATCTATGACATGGGCTATGTCGAAATATCGGATAATTACATTGAAGACGTGGTCGATTATGGGATTTCTATTGCGGATATTCGAGTATCGCATATATACAGGAATTATGTATCAATCGGTGTATATGCTATGCTTGCGGTATATAGCGTAGATTCAGTTTACATCGAAGACAATATGTTTATGGGCGCAACCGACGACGACATTGTCGAGATAGATATGTCAATTTATGCATATATAAAGAATAATGTATTTCGCGATGGTTATTCCGGAGTTAACCTCAGCAGAATAGACTCGCTCTACTTCGGGTATAACGAAGTTACGAATTCCATGTATGACGGTCTTTTTATCGTGCGCTCCAAGTATGGACTGATTCATCATAACAAGATACACGACCATATGTACGACGGCATGACAATTAGCAGGTCTCAAAATATTACGGTGGAGGAGAACGACGTCACGGTCAACGGAAACATCGGTATAAACGTGAATCGTTCGTCCGACGTTGATATCAGGTATAACAGTATTATAGATAACAAATATAGCGGTGTTTTATCGTTCGTGGACACCAATATCACGATAGATGAAAACTTCATATCTCTGAATGGTAGAGGGATTAATATTGTGAGCGGCGTTTCCACACAGAGGGCTAATCACAACTCCTTCTTCAGGAATTTCGAATACGGCATTTTCAGTTATATAGCGTTCGACGGAAAATTCAATTTCTGGGGGCATCCTGACGGTCCTACCGAAGCAGGCGGAGCAAGTGGAGGCGATCATGTGAGCGCAAACGTCGACGCGGATTCGTTCAGTACAACATGGGAATTTGTACCGCTGCATTCTCCGAAGATAGCAGAAGTACGTCCGGACGGCGGACCGCGTGAAGGAGGTATTAGGGGAAAAATTCACGGCTCCTTATTTTTGCCCGGTGTTGAGGTCTTCTTCGGCGGCGAGCAAGCGGACTTAGTGGATTATTATGCGTCGAATGTGTTGGAGTTCGATCTTCCCGTCGGAAGGGGAGGTCCTGAAGACGTCATACTGTTCAATCCCCTTAACAACACGTCCGATACACTGTTTTCAGGTTTTTTCTATGATAATGAATCACCAGGTGCAGCTCTGCTGGTATTACCACCTCAAAACAGCACAGTTGATTCAGTGGATGTGCAGTTTGGCTGGGAGAGCGCTATTGATCCTGATGGTGACGATGTGGTTTATACACTGATTTATTCGAAAGCGGAAGATTTTCCGGATTCCAGTACGGTCGAAATCCAAGAACTTACGGATATATTCTATACTTTGGATGAAGTGCTCAAAAGCGAAACTGATTATTTCTGGAAGATAATAGCTTCTGATACACGAACCGGAATTTCCGAATCTGTAGTATCTACATTCAAGACCAATGAGGTAGTGATTGGTGTAGATGATGAGGGTATCCTTCCGAAAGAATTCTCTCTTTCGCAAAACTTCCCCAATCCGTTCAATCCTTCAACTGTCATTAATTACGCCTTGCCGAAGGATTCAGATGTGAAGTTGATTATCTACAATCTGAAAGGTCAAGTAGTGGAAAATCTTATAAATGGTAAACAGAATGCCGGATACAAATCAATCAAATGGAATGGCGGCAATTCGGCATCAGGACTATACATATATAGGTTGACCGCAGGTGATTTCGTCCGGACAAGAAAGATGGTGCTATTGAAATAACAAAAATAATAATGGACAAAATCGGTTAAGAACCCATAGTAATTGATCAACCTGTTTCTATGGGTTCTTTCAATATAGGTATTTTAAAGTTATACTAAAGTCTTACCTAAGATTCTGAAAAGTAAAATAAAATATTTATTAGTCACTTTTTTATCAATTCTTCTGTCCAATTGTGGTACTCCTAAATATGGCGATAAATTACCTTTATCAGGAATCACACTGACGATAGATCCAGGACATGGTAATACTGAGGCATACGATAGTATCCGCATCGGGCCATCGGGTTAAAGAGAGGAATGGATAAACTTAAGAGTGGCGCTGATATTGCGTGATCTGCTGCGAGAGGCAGGCGCCAGGGTGATCATGACGCGGGAAACTAATCGAGATCTGAATCTTGGCGGCAGAGCAACGATAGCGAAAATAAATAACAGCGATCTGTTTATTTCGATACACCATAACG
>SORU01000053.1 GCA_004402915.1 Fidelibacterota bacterium MT.SAG.2 | reverse complement strand
GCCGGACCGCACACTCTGAAGTTCGGCGCTACGAAAGATTGGATCGAATCCCTTATTTTTGATTTGTTATTAACATTAATTCTTTCGCTTCCTTTAACATTTCAGGAATCAATTCCTTATATCCTTTAGTGACCCGTGCTCCCGACGCATACTTATGACCCCCGCCGCCGAATTTCTTAGCGAAGAGGTTTGAATCAAAATCGCCTTTCGAGCGAAAACTCATTTTTGTCAGATCATCATTTAATTCAAGGAGTACAACGCTTGCTTTTACTCCCCGGATATTCCGTATGTAATCGGCAAACCCTTCAAGTTGATCGGATGTTGCGCCGGCTCTCTCGAGCATTTTTTTACTGACCTTCACCCAAGCTAACTTCCCGTCCAGATCATACTGTATTTTATCCATAACTTCAACCTGTAAAGAAATGCGTTCGGGAGGAATATCTCCGTATATATAACTCCATACGCTCTCCGGATTAACGCCTAATTCCAACATTTCCGCCGCAATTCTGTGAGTTTTTTCAGTGGTATTGCTAAACCGAAATGAGCCTGTATCGGCCATAATGGCGCTATATATTGCATTTGCTATACTGAATGTAAAATCGGCGCCCAATCCCTTTAACAGATCATAAATTAGCTCTCCTGTTGCCGACGCCCCTGTATCGAGAAAATAATGATCGAACTTATCCTCTTCCTTCGGATGGTGGTCTATACATATCGTCGGAATTTTATGGAACTCTATCAGCTGCCCTACTTCTTTGAGTCTTGCATAATTACCGATATCAAGGACGAACGCCGCGTCATATTCCTTAAAAACAGCTGTTGAATCGTCTTCATCCAATTTCCGCACTTCATGATTTGTGGTGAGAAACTCAAAATTATTCGGCATGGATGAGCAATTAATAATAGACGCTTTTTTACCGCATGACTCCAAATAATGGTAAAGCGCTATTTCGGAACCGATGCCGTCTCCATCAGGATTAGCGTGTGTAGTGATGAGAAAATTCTCCCCATTCTCTATAACCTCCCTGACAGCTTCAAAGTCTCTTATAGCCTCATTAGTCAAATCTCAAAATCCTTCTCGTCGTCACTTGATGCAACTTCCGAGCTGTTTCATACCATCTCCAATCAAATCTTCGCCTAATTTTTCTGTTTCGCGGAACCTAAAATATATCGCTGTAGCAAAGTAATGTCAAGATTTTATAGGGTGGGTAGAAAAATTCCCCTCATCAAGAGGGGTGGATTCAAATCCCGAACGGATGAGAAGACGGGGTGTGTTATTGATTTGAAACGAATTAAAACGTGTTCATATCCCGAATAATATTAGATGAAAAGAAGCCCCACGACTGTCAGATAACGAGAGAGGTTCTTCGTCCGGCGATTGGGTGCGAGTCAGGGCTCCAAGAAGTTTAGGCAACAAGTCCCCTAACACGCACAGTAATGTCAAGATTTATCAGGTGGAGTGTAACTCCTGTTCAGCAGTGTAACAGGATGGATAGCAGGGATTTCTGTCGCTTGTGAAATTTGCATCTGGCAGGTGCCTGTACCCGTGAGGACATAGTCGGGGGATTTTTCAATTATATCTTTAAAAAGCGGTTCGCCTATCTTCATCGAAAGGTCGAATGTTTCCAATTTATAGCCCAAAGTTCCGGCAATACCGCAGCACGCCTTCTCTATCGGCGCGAAATTCATTCCGGGAATATTCTTCAGCAGTCGAGTCGCATCGTACTTGGTGTTTTGCGCGCGGTGCTGGCACGGCTGATGATATACTACTTTCATTTCAATAGGTTTCCATTCGCCGTCAAAGGCATTTTCCGAGTCAAGAGTTCCTAAATAATCGTATAGATCGACAACCGCAGCGGCAACTTCCCTCGCCTCGTCTGTACCAACAAGTTCAGGAAGCTCGTATTTCAGAGCATAGCCGCATGAACCCGAGGAGGTGATTATCTTCATCCCCTTTCGAACAAACGGTAGCAGAAGTCCGACATTCTCTTTTGCGTCGGATGCAGCCGAATCCAGCTGTCCGAGCGAAAGACTCGCCGCTCCGCAGCAACGCCATTCGGGTAATCTGACCTTCACTCCGAGTTTTTCGAATAGCCGAATTGTAGATTTCAGTTCCCCCCTTGGATCGGAATAATGGGCGTGACAGCCGCCGAAATAGACAACTTCATCTCTTGTTCCTTTCTGAATTTCAGGAAATGTTTTGTTCTGCAATGAGCCGCGTCTGAATTTTTGTATCTTACGATCAGGATGAATACCGATCAATTTCGCTAAAAGTTTTCTGAATATTCCGATGCTCAAAAACCAATTCGAGAACGGGCTAAACGCCGTAGAAAATTCAGATAGCTGTTTTGTTGCTCCGAGCAGCCGATTCCGGAATGAGATTCCGTTCTCCTCTAAATACAGAGCTCTCGCCCTTTGCGCTAAACCGGGTATATCAATTTCCGTGGGGCATTCTACCAGGCAGAGTTTACAATTCACGCATTCGTCAATGACATTTTTAAAGTCAATGCTTAGAAGAGACTCTGAACCTAATTTACCAGATAGGACACCTCGAAGCAGATTCGCCTTTGCCCTGGCGGTAGAGGATTCGTCATTCGTTGCTATGGATACCGGACAATACTGAATGCACGTTCCGCAACCGTGACATAGTTCCGCCATGTCTGTCCATTTTGATTCATCCAAAAACGTATTGGTTTCTTGCCTCGCATATCCAATCCCGTATCTCAAATTCTCATCCACATCTTGAGGCTCATCAGAGACTATCTTACCCGGATTCATCAGGTTATTCGGATCGAATAGATCTTTAATCTGCTTGAACAAGGGATACATCTCAGGAAAGAAATCTTTCATGTACGGTGTTCTCGCAATACCGTCTGCATGTTCACCCGTCATCGTTCCGTTCATTTCCTTCACTACTTCATGCGATCTTTTCGCTATTGAAACCATCTTGTTCAGATCTTCTTCGTTTCTCAGATCAAGCATAGGACGGATATGAAGATTTCCGTTGCCCGCATGACCGTACGCCGTACCCTCCACTCCTTCAGATTTAAAAATCGCTGTTATCTTTTCGAGATATTCCCCGACCAAAGAGTAGTGCACCGTTCCGTCCTCGGCGAATGCCACCGGTTTTTTATTCCCCTTGATCTTACTCAGAATTCCAACCGCTGATTTCCGCACCGACCAAAGTCGCTCCATCTCGTCAGTGTCTGTCGAATTTTTAACGGAGAATGCGGGTCTGCCACTGCCCATAACGGCGGAATTTACCTCATCGAGTTTAGAAGATACCTCTTCGTCAGTCTCGCCGAAAAATTCAGCAAATAGAACAAACCGCGCTTCCGAAGGAATTATTTCGCGCAGATGCGGATTAGCGGTTACAGAGAGCTCCACCAGCTTATCATCGATCATATCCAAAGCCGCAGGAGCAAGTTCCATCAATCTATTTACGCTGTCACCCGCCTTTTCGAGCGTTGCGCAAGATACAAGCGCAAATCCTTTGGACTTAGGAGTTTTGATCAACCTGAGTTTTGCCTCAGTTACTATCCCTAAAGTCCCTTCCGAACCAACCAAAAGTTTATTGATATCCAACTTGTCTTCGTGAATAACTTCGTATACGTTATAGCCTGATGAATTTTTATTTACGTTCGGTCTCGCAGAATTGATAAGATCGGTGTTAGATTCTAAAATTCCACGCACACCTTTTGCGTATTTCATGAACGAGCTGCCATCTTCTACAATATTGTCGAGCTCCAATTCCGATGTCGTCATCACTTCGCCGTCAGCGGTCACAATAGTAAGGGATTCGATCCAATCTTTCGTAGCGCCGAACTTCAGAGTGTGCGGTCCGGC
>SORU01000052.1 GCA_004402915.1 Fidelibacterota bacterium MT.SAG.2 | reverse complement strand
AGAATCTTTTTTGTCCTGACAAATCGCCTGCCTGGAGGCGGTAGAGTTTAATCACCTCTTGAAAAAAATTGATATGGAAGCTTAATTATAGTAACAATAAGCTTACCGAGATTAAGATCTATGCCAACCCATTGATAATATCTCTGTATTCCTCTTCCGTAAAGGCACGCATCGTCTCGGTAGAGACGTTCCCCATTGAGCCAATTGCGAGCCTAAGACCGGCAGCTGCTGAATCATCCGGTTCTTCAGTGATCACTACTGCATCATATTGCCCCATGACGAGATAGAATTCCTTAAGCTTGCCACCTTTAGAATGAACATTTTTTTAGCTTGATCGAGTCGCGCCGGTCCTCCTTTAATATTCTCTACGCCTTTCTGTGTGAACTTCATTAGTGTGATGTAGGTTGCCATTGAAATACCTCCCGCGTTGCATTAGATATCGAATAATCCCCATAATATAGTCATTTCTCTTGCTTCGACAAAACTATTTTCTTCTTTTAAACGAAATCACAGGCTGAATTTTCATAACAGCATCTAAGTAATTCGGCAAATTTTCTTTTAAGATTCTTAAAGAATTTGGTTGTTTACCAAATTCGGTTATATTTCTTCCAGCCGAGAACCATCACCTGTCTCAATGAAGATAGGCGTGAAGAAAGGATTAATCATAATATGTCATTATTTGTAATAAAGCATGAACACAGCCCGGAATCTTGCCCTGCAATGGACCCTCAGACGGCGCCGATGCTACTCTCGGAGCTATCTGAAGAGAATGCAGGCAAATACGGGATAAAAATACATGGAGAAGCGGTTGTTAATGGAAAACATACGTTCTATCTAATTGTTGACGCTCCGGATGAAAAGAGTCTGAATAATTTTATGTCTCTTTTCGCTCAGGCTGGAAGTGTTGATATCTATCCCTCCAGTTCCTGTGAAATAGTCGTCAATAGAGGATTTTGCTAACGATTTTAGGACTTTCAAATCCCAATTACCTGAGGGGAAGAATCTCATATGAAAATAGTGGGTTATCCTGATTTGCAGTGATAAGAGAATGTCCCGTGGCTCTTGTATAGTGCAGGGGCGAAGCAGAAAAATCAAAGACTGCCGTTCCTAATTCTTCTAATGAATATATAATAGACGAATTAGTTTTAGAGATATAAGTCAAGGGAGATTTTATCCATTAAAAGCTTCAATTCTCATAAACGTCCCAAAATCAAAGTCTCATAAATATTGCATTTTACGAGTTTTGTTACTGCGAAATAGGGTGTTATTACTGATGTTTAGGGGGATTGATTAACTTCCCTGCTTCAAAGCTGATAATCGCTGATTAAAGTATATTAAAAAAGGGCGGAACAACAGCCCCGCCCTTACATTATTCAAGCATGATTATCTTGACTATTTCACGACTACCTCGTCAGAATCTTCATCAAAGAAATGTTTAAAATCAAACATCTGCTTTTTGAGATCCATCGGATAAGATATTGTTATATCCTTGATCTCTCCGTCCGCGCCATAGACCGGGGTCAGACGTGGAAAAACAATGGCAGTGTAATCCGTCAGACCTATCGCTTTCGAACGTTCGAGCACTTCATCTCTAAGGGAAGTATCAAACTTCAATCCATACTCTTCTATGATCGCCTTAGCGCCCTCATAATCTCCTGTGGCTTTTATCTCCATCAACTTGGCAAGTATCTCACCCACTCCCCGATGCATTTCATCGTAGTCTGCAACCTTATAATAGGTCTTTCCGTCTATCTTGATTATTTCAATAGAAGTAGTATTCTTTCTGATATACTCAACTATCATCTGAGTTCCTCGATCATGATCTTCTTCGAATTGGTCGCCTTCGGGAACCGTGCGATGCTGCGTTAATGCGGAGCGGATATATCTGTCATAAGCAGCCTTTCCGACCTCTGTAGAGGGCGCGAGATCCATCTCCACAAGTTTCGGATCGAAGAAATTCCAGAGAGCGACAAGATCGGAACGAGCCTCTTCAAGCGTTGAATAATATTCATCTAAATACTCTGAAGGATCTCCTTCTAATGATTCAGATTTCTTCCCTGAAGCGTGACCGACAACCTCATGCATGGCTACAAAGAGATCGGCTATTAACCCACCGTATTTTTTAGATAGTTCTATTTCCTCTTCTGAAGATGCAAATTCTTCGAGGGATAGCGTCGCAGCAGCTTCGTTTCTTGCCTTAACTACGTTACCGAGCAATATGCTTTTTGAGCCGTATGTTTCCCTCACATATTGTTCGTTCGGTAAATTTATTCCGCCCCAACTTATCGGGCCGCCATTTCCAGTTTCTACTAAAATAGTCATTACGTTTGCAAGCGGCGGATTGATCTCCGTTCGCTTGTATTCATCCTTCCACGGCGCCTTACGTTCAAAATACAATGCATTATCTGCAAACTTTTTCATGAGCATTGAGTTTTCAACATCGATCATTTCAAGCACCGATTCGTATGCTCCTTTCTGACCTCTTGGGTCGTCGTAAGTCTCAATGAAACCACTGATAAAATCGATAAAGGAACTATCCTGTACCCATGCGATGTTGTATTCCCTGAAGTCGTTGAGATCGCCTGTACGGAAGTATTTGGCGAGGAGCCGAAGCACATTTGCCTGACCTTCGGGAGCATATTCCACTGCCTTCTCAAGTTCCCTCGCAGCTCTTTCTAATTCTTCGGCATATAATCCCGGAGAAACTACATCGTTTCCTGCGCGCCAAACAAGCTCCTTTATTTCGCCGTCTTCGACAACTATTTTGGAATTAAGCGGATTAACTTCCACAAAATTTTCAAGGTCGCTGAGTTTCACACCATCATAGAAATTGACTGCACTCCCTTCAAGCATGTCGATCCCCTCTTCCGGATTCTTGTTAGTTTTTATAGATTCGAATTCCTTGTCGAATATTGTCCGCCGAAGTCTGCTCAAAACGACATCAATATCTTCCTCGAATCCAAAATCAGCTCCGTTCGCTTGAGCGATCGACGCAGCGCCTGAAAATTCCAAAAATGTGAAATCCGGAACGAATTTCCTTGAAGTTAGAAAGTCATATTGACCCGTGTTGATCCAGAACATTTTTGTATACTCAAGGATCCTGTCATAAAGATCCTCATCAATTCCGTCTCCATTCTCGATGATCTGCTCGAGTATGTTCCGAACTTTTAATCCATGCCTGTGGCCCTGGTCATAATAGATATCCCAGCCAGCGATTGATGATCTATAAAGATGCCAAGCCAGCATTTTTTGTTCTAAGGTGAGTTTCTCAAAATCATCCGCATACGCCTGAACAACCAATACATTTCGAACCGTTTCAAGAAAATACTGTCGTTCCGATCCTGAATTCATATCGCCTGATTCCTTTTTAGAGCACGCACTCAGGAGATTCAACACCACTAAAACTATGAAATATAATAAATAACGCACTTTCACGATAGACCCCTGATGTATATAATTAGTAAATGTCTTAATCTTCTTAAACTAAGATTAGAAGATACTTCTTCGTTTAACAGCTCACAAGATAAATGATTATCAGTTTAATACTCATAAAAAGTTCTTGAGTATGACAATTTTATGACTACCTAAATCTCACTAAGACTAATTCTACAAAACGACTCAACACAAAACAACACGAATCGACATTTGGAAAAGACCCACTAAATCAGCTTTTCTAGATAGCAAGAACTTCTAAGTGTGACCTAATTTCACGGATGTCTGTTGCGGGCATTAATTAAATTCCGATTCTAATATGTTTTTCAAGTCTTTTATATGAGATAAATCTTCTTGTGAGAATTGTTGTTCTAAACATTCACTAATTCCCTTATTCGGAAGAGATATATTTCAGACCTTTATTCTGGGTTAATATTAAACTCTCAAAACTGACCTGCCCCCCTAAAGTCGTACCAATAGTTATGTTACAAATTGGTATAAT
>SORU01000051.1 GCA_004402915.1 Fidelibacterota bacterium MT.SAG.2 | reverse complement strand
TATGTAAATAGCCATAAAAAGAGAATATGCATGAAAGACAAAGAAAGTAAAAAGCTCACATGGACTCAAGCAGGGTTTATGAATAGTGTGTTTGCCGCGCTACTTTTTCTTATCGCCTGCGGCGATAATGAAAATATCATAGGGAGAGACGAATTGAGCTTTCTCGGTCTGGATGGCAAAATAGTCCAAAAACTAAGATTGCATGGCGATTTTCTATATGCAGCTACAGATGATGGCGTCTATCGCAAAGACCTTGGCAAAATGGATACTTTATGGACGCCAATAGGATTTCAGGGCAACCAAACCAGTACACTTTTAGTCTTCAATGTCAATACTATTATGGTGTCTGTTGAGTTCGATTCAATTTCCCTTTATCGAACTACAGACGGCGGCGAAACTTGGTCTCCTTTCCAAAACGGCTTTGGCGGCGAATTTCCTGAAACAGTCTGGGCGTTGGAAAAAATACCTAATCAGTCCGAAACCATTTTTGCTACGGGAGCCGCTGTTGTTGCGAAGTCAACTGATGGTGGAGGTAGTTGGAAGGTTGTTTGGGGTGGATGGCAATTCATTGCCACTGGAACAGCATTTGTTAAATTCGATCCCAATAAGCCGAATATTGTATGGTCAGGTGGACAAAATGCTATTGAAGAAGGCTATCTACTCAAATCGATTGACACAGGTGAGAACTGGCTGGAGTGGCAGAGAATTGTAGACGATGTAAGTGTTGCGAAGACTGCAGCAATTCATCCATTTAACTCCGATATCGTCTATGTTGGGCTGGAAAGTTACATACTTAAAACAACTAATGGAGGTGAGACTTGGGAAGAGATTATTATTGCTCCTGGTCGCTTTTTCTTCGGAATAGCTATTAACTCCTATATGCCCTCCCGCGTGTACGCAGTATCATGGTTTAAGACGTCTGATCCTCAGCCCTTAATATTACATATAAGCGATGACGGTGGTGATTCTTGGCAGGAGATTGTTGAGGAAAATGTGCGCTTCGGGGGTGCTTTCGACCTTCTACATGTAAGTGATGGCAACACTGACAAGCTCTACTTAGCATTGTGGAAGGGCGGGGTATATGAATTTAGAACAGATGTAACAATGGCAATTGGTATGCAAAACGTTACTAAGCCAATCACAATGCTGCAAAATGTAAGGGAACTTGTCCGGTGATTCAATCATCTCCAACATGTGACAATCTTCAATTCGGAGGAAGAACATACAAACGCATAGATTAATCATTCGAGAAATATTTGTAGCCATGACCATAATAGTAACTTGACCTGCCCCCCTAAAGTCGTACCAATAGTTATGTTACAAATTGGTATAATTGGGTAACAAGAGGAGGGCATATGCGACCCAGGAAATACACAACAGAAAAGATCATTATTAAGTTAAGAGAAGCAGAAGTACTGATAAGTCAGGGCATGGATGCATATGAAGCCTCAAGGCAAATTGGAGTAAGTAGGCAGACGTTTAATCGTTGGCGTAAAGAGTATGGTGAAATGCCAGCCGAGAATCATCAAGTCACATGGGATGGTTCAAAGATGGCGTCAGGCATCTACTTCTACCGCCTCCAAGCAGGCGATTTCGTCCAGACGAGGAAGATGGTGTTGTTGAAGTAGAACTGTCCCATAAACGTCAGTTATGACACACAATTTCGCAGTACCAAAACTCGTTAAATGCAATAATCTTGGGACTTTGATTTTGGGACGTTTATGGGACTGTCCCGAAAACGGTCGTTTATGAGACACATTTCTGGTGTATCAAAACTCATAGGTTTTTGAGAAATTTGGAATACTTCTATTTCATTTCGCTAATCTTTTTCAACATTAAAATCGCATTCGTATTTTCAGGATTTAATTCTAATGATTTCGCATAGTTTTTATTGGCGAGCTCTTTATCGCCACTGATCATATATGCTTCTCCCAAGCTATCATACGGATTTGATGCCTCAGGAAATTCCTCGACATTGAGTTTGAATATGTCAATGGCTTCTTTTACCTTCTCGATTCCAAGAAGTTGGTAGCCTAAAATATTTAATTCACTCTCTGCGAAATTATATACGTCCTGCTGATTAGTTTTAAAATCGTGATATTGTTTTATCGCACTTTCAATATCTCTGTTCATAATAGTTTTGCCAAGCAGCTCCGCGATCGATATCTTGGGCAACTCATATGGCTTATCGTATAATATATTTGTTATCGCTCGACTCACTCCGCCGAGATTTGTTCCTCCGGTATTGTTAAAGATCACAATCAAATGGTTATTTTTAATTAGCCGATATATGATTGTATTAAATCCGTTAATGCCCCCACTGTGTGAAATAACTTGCACACTATCGGTGGATTCACCAAGTGCAATTTTGCGATTACCCCAGGCATAGGCATAGTTATTAAGAAAAGGTGTAAACATGATATCCTTATATTTATCCGAGAGTAAATCTTCAGAGTGTAAAGCCCTATCCCATAAGTACAGGTCTTCCACCGTGGAATACATATTGCCGGCTCCTAATGCGTTTGGCATATAAAAATAGGGATCTTTCACCATTCCGGTTAAACGCTTCATGTAGCCAGCGGCCTTGTTTTCAAGAATTTCTTCATTTCTATCTATACCGGAATTATTCATTTGTAATGGATTTAGAATCCGTTCCTGTAAATTTTCTTTAAATGATTTACCGGTTACCCTTTCGATAATTACAGCCAACAAATAATAACCAGTATTATTATAATTATATTTTGAGCCCGGCTCAAATTCCAAATCCCCGCTATGGAAGTTTTTAACCATATAATCAATTTGATAGTGATTACGAGTTGAATCTGTCCAAAATCCGGGAATCCCTGTATAAGATGGAATACCAGAAGTATGGGTTAATAAATGATGAATGGTTATCTTCTCACCCGTATCTTTGCGATAATTGGGCAGATAGTCAGATAATTTGCTGTCTAAATTAATCTTCCCTTCCTCGACTAATTGCATGATCTGCATGGAAACAAATTGCTTCGTGATAGAACCGATCCTGAATTTTGTATCTGGTTTATTGGGGATATTCCATTCCATGTTTGCAAAGCCAAATCCCTTTTTATAGATCACTTTTCCTTCTTCAGCAACCAAGACAGATCCATTGAATTGACCATTCTCAGAAAACGTTGTCATCAATTCATCAATATTAGAAACTTTATCTTGTGAGAGATTATCGGTTGAACACCCTAATAAATACATAACGAAAATAAAAATTATCGTGGTTGAGATTGACTTAAAGAATTTTGTCATTTCGACGTCCCCTTTATTTATTATCTGACTTAGAGGCATAACTACTTTAAAAATAAAATTATTATATTAGAAAACATATTTATTAATATTGCCTCTGACTTAGGTAAGTAAAATAGTCATTTACAAATAATAATTCAATATAAATTAAATGTTTATGCCAGCCCCATAAACGTAAGTTATGAGACACAATTTCGCAGTGCCAAAACTCGTGAAATGCAATATTCTTGGGACTTTGATTTTGGGACGTTTATGGGAATGTCCCGAAAACGACCGTTTACGATACACATTTTTCATAAATCAGAGCTTCTCAAAATATAAATGAAACAAATAAAAATACACGGCGTATATCCAATATGTAAATAATACTTGACATTATGTATAGTATAGATTACTATATGTTCAATATACATTACTTAATGTAAATTTAAACAGACAAGATGAGGTAAACATGAACTATCAAGAAAATCGAATTATCGGGTATCTAATCAGCGTCTTACTGGCTGTGGGATACTATTCCTTCCAAGTGTTTCAAAAGTATCAGGAAGGGAGCTTCGATTTGACAACGATCTCCAGCTCTTGGGGATCCGTCATTCTAATTGCTATTGCTGTGCAAATTGTATTGAGCATCTTCATGGGTATTCTGTTCAGTTTCATCCCTGCCAGCACAAGGAGCGAAAAAAACATTTCATTATCTGATGAACGTGACCAGTTAATCAATTTAAAAGCAGACCAGATTTCTCATGCTGTGTTTGGGGTTGGTTTTCTAATCGCCATGATAACGCTGGCCATTGGTCTGCCACCGTTGGTGATGTTGAACCTGATTGTATACTCTGGTTTTGGCGCAGGAATCGTTGGGCTTATTACAAAACTCTATCTTTATCGGAGAGGATTCTAAAATGGGCGAGGCTCGAGTAAGCAACAACATTCGGAAATTACGATTTTTCCATGATGAAATGACGCAACAAGAATTGGCTGAAAAAGTAGGTGTGACCCGACAAACCATCATCGCCATGG
>SORU01000050.1 GCA_004402915.1 Fidelibacterota bacterium MT.SAG.2 | reverse complement strand
GAATTACAGGTCGACCCCGCAAATTTTAAATGCCGCACACAGAGTTGTAAAAAATAACAAAAAGAGAAAATCAAAAAAACTCTGGACGGAAACGAAAGACGGCAGCAAAGTTACGCTCATTAAATCAACCGACGATAGAGGTGAAGCCGATAATATTCTGTCTTTCATGCAGAAGGAGATATTTGAAGAGAAAAGAGCATTTAAGGATTTCGCCATTCTCTATAGAACGAACGCTCAGAGCAGAATAATTGAAGATTCACTCCGTCGAGAAGGAATAGCATACGTAATAATCGGAGGCGTAAAGTTCTATGACCGGAAAGAGGTCAAAGATTTCCTGAGCTATTTGCGATTGATATTGAATCAGAATGATTCAATCAGCTTGAAGAGAATTATCAACTATCCTCCGCGTGGAATCGGAAATGTCACGATCTCTAAAATAAAAGATTTCGCTTTGGAAAAAAGGCTGTTATTCTGGGAGGCTCTCGACATAACAGAAGAGATCGATATTGGCGCAAAACAGAAAAAAGTATTGACCGGATTCAAGAAACTAATGAATAAATACATTGAACTTCAAAAGGAACTTTCTCTTGAGGAATTGATCAGAGTATTGGATGATGAGTTGGGTTTCAGGAAACTGATGAAAGAGGAGGGGACGGAAGAATCGCTGCAAAGAAAGAAGAACATTGAGGAACTTTTTAACAGTGTATCCGAATATTGTGAGGCTAATCCCGGTGCGGGACTCGAGGAGTTCATGGAGAATGTTTCTCTTGTCTCAGATATAGATAATTGGGATAATAAGGCAAATGCGGTTACGTTGATGACTCTGCACTCCGCTAAGGGATTAGAATTTCCTGTTGTATTCATTTCAGGATGTGAGGATGGACTTCTGCCGCTTAGACGGGATGACGAAGATGATGAAGATTCCAATAGATCCGAAGAGGAAAGAAGGCTTTTTTATGTCGGTATGACACGAGCAGAACAAAAACTTTATTTATTAGCCGCTTCAACGAGACGAAAATACGGTGATTTTATTATATGTAAAGAGTCTCCCTTTTTATCGGAGATAGGCGAAGAAATTCTTGACGTTATTGAACCTTCGTATTCTACATCCGCTGTACGGCGGTTACCGGCATTGGGAAGAGCTAAGCGGAAAAAGAGTGGAAAGAAAAATAGCGAAAGTCCTTATTTGGAAGGTAGTTTTGTCTCTCACAGATTGTTTGGCAAAGGAAGAGTGCTTGAGGTCTCACCTGACCATGGCGATTTCAAAATTGTAGTGGATTTCGGGGATAAAGGTGTCAAGAAACTATTGGCAGGATACGCGAATTTAGAAATTCTTTCGTAAACCGGATTCCTCTTGAAATTCACACCGAAATATTTTCTCATACTGTATGTTTTCATTTATCCGGGTTGGAGCGCAGCTCAGATTTCGGGGGAGAGTGAAGAATTTGATTTTGCGTCTAAACTGTATGATGACAGGCTATACGATGTCGCGGTAACTCAATTGGAAAAATTTCTGACTGAGTATCCGGCTTCCCGGTATCGCCTGAATGCGCTGAAATTGCTCGGCGACTCTCACTTCAATATACCAAACTTCCGTGAAGCGAGAAGGGTATACATTCAGCTTGAAGAAGAGTATCATGGCACTGTTGAGGCGGAAAGTGCATTGATGAAATCCGCTCAAGCAAGCGAACAATTAGGGGATTATATCTCGGCGGCAGTCACTTTCAAAAAGTTCACCGTGTATTATCCTAACACCGACAAAGTCGAATCCGCCTACCTTGCAAGCGGTTTCAACTATCTGAAAGCAGGGATTAGTGATCTGACCGAATCCATACTGTTGGAACTTCTCGAATCAAGCCCGGAAAGCCGAGAATCACTGACCGCGCTTACAGTACTTGCGGGAATATATGAAACTGATCATAGGGATGAAGAGGCATTGAAGAAGCTTGAAACTGCCCGAAAACATAACCATTCAAAAATTCATCTCCCGCTGATACTACACGCAACCGCACGGATTCAGATGAGACTATCTGATTATGAAGCTGCGGGGAAATCATTGTCTAAATTATCTAAATTATCCCTTAGCAGTGAGGAAGTACAAAAGGGGATGCTGCTATATGGCGAATTGGAGCTCTCCAACGGGAATCAGAAATCTGCTTACAATAAATTTAAATCGATTGAGAAAAAAGCGGAGGGTGTTCTCAAAAACAAAGCGATCTTGCGGATGGGCGATTCAAAAGTCCTTTTAGGGAAATATGAAGAAGCAGAAAAAAATTATGAGAAAATTGACACATCGTTATTGACCGAATATGAAACAGTCCTTTTACAATTCAGGCGGGGATTCGCGGCTGAAAGCAGGGGAGATTTGAATCAAGCATCAGAACACTACATGAAGATAGTGTCGAGCCGAGCTAAAGATAGTTTGGGTGTTATAGCTGAAAGCCTGAAAAGACTGATAGATATTTCTCTTGATAAAAAAGAACCTCACGCTGCCGTGGCGTATTGCTTAAATTATCTATCCGGCCGGGATGACGAAGAAAAAAAATATTTCGCGTTTAAAGCGGGAGAAATTTACAGGCTCTATCTTGATCAGCCGGGCGATGCTATCGAACAGTATAAACTTGTGCTTGGATATTCCGAGAAAAATGAATTGATGGATGATGCCGCATTTGGATTGGCTCTTAGTCAATACAATGCCGGGTTTCTAAATGAAGCTATGGAAGAGTTGAACAAATTGAGCGAGCTCTATCCGGGCAGCGGCTTTACTGGAGAAGCACGAGAACTCAGATATCATATTGATAATCATGTTAAAAAAGAGAGCGACCTCGGTTTTGAACGGCTTGCGGAGCTTATGGGTGATCTACTTTCGGATAAACCGAAAGAATATCTTTTTATCGAACTTGCAGGAATTTACTCCGACGAAATGAAAGATTATGAAAGGGCGTCGGAACTTCTAAAAAATTTATTGAAATCGAATCCATCCGAGGATGTCCAACCTATAATGTTATTCATGCTCGGTGAACTGAATCTTAAATTGTCGGAAATATCGGGCTATGAAAACGATAGTGAGATGGAGCGCTTTTACAAGCAAGCTGCCCGCTCATATCTCACTGAACTTCTGAGCAAATATTCTCATTACGAAAATATTGGTACGGCGACTTATTACTTGGCGTCAATTTCCAGCGGTTCTGATGAGGTGAAGTTAAAATCGTTAGAATCATTCGTAAGAACATATCCAAAATCTGAATTCATGGACAAAGCGCTCTTGTCAATCGGCTCAATCTATGACGAAAAAGAGGAGTGGTTGAAAAGTAGAAGAGTGTTTGAACGGCTGTTGAAAAAGTATCCGAGGAGCGAGAACGCCGAAGTAGCTTCTCTGTCCATAGCGTTGCTCAGCATTAAAAGCAGCTCTCCCGATAGGAGAAAACTCGATCTTTCAGCGTATATTCAAAGATATCCCAATGGAAATGCAATCGTGCGGGTAAAATATCTTCTCGGGAATGAGTTTATGAATTCAAGTGAGCAGGAGAAGGCTATGCCGTATTTTACGGATATAGTTCAAAATTATTATTACTCGGAATATGTGGATAGCGTGAGCTCGAAGCTCGGACTGGTTTATTTCGAGGCGGGTGAATTTGAGAAAGCGCTAATTAATTTTCTTTCCGCCGGTTCTGACGAATCATGGTTTTCAAAGACGTTTGTCCCGCGTCGCATACCGAAAAGCGACGAAGAAATTTATTATGCCGCGGTCTCAGCGGAGAAAATTGGAAAGACCGGGTTAGCAAAATCCTTTTACCGAAAATATCTTCAGAAGGAAGAAATTTCAAGTAACTCGGAGAACGCCGCATTTGCCTTACTTTCAATGAAGAAAGCCGACGGTGGCTCGAAGCAGACAAAACCTCTACTTAGAACGCTTATCGCAAAGAATTGGGATCAAAAGATCACCTCCAAATTTCATGAAATGTTGGCAGAGATCTATTTTGAGGCAGAGGATTACTCACTTGCAAGGAGCGAATATCAGATAGCGAAAACTCTTCTGCCGGAGAAAGAGGGGAAAAAATTCATTTTGAAAATTCTCACCTGCTACTATCGTGAAGGAAAACTGATAGACGCAGAACGAATTGAGGCAGGTTTCAAGAGAAAATATTTGAATATCGCAACCAATGAAGAGAGGGCGCTGCTGCTGTTCGAGAAAGGACTTTATTTCGTTCGGGAGAAAGAGCTGCCGGCGGCTAAACGGCATTTTAAAGAGATAATTAAAAATTTTCCTCAAGGAAGTTACGGAGCGCAGTCCGGGTTTGAGCTCAGCCTGGTAGAGATTGAGGAAGATAAGAAGCAGGATGCACTTAACAGATTAATTAAATTAGAGGATGACTATCCTAATTCAGCCGTTATTTCACGGATATATTTGACTATCGGGCAACTCTTCATATCGGTTCAGCAATATAGCGACGCGATAAAATATTTTAAGAAAACGATCGATCATCCGAAATCGAGTCAATCGAGAGAGATAGCCCACAGAAATCTTGTAAGGGCTTATGAAGAAGCAAGTCTCTTTGAGCC
>SORU01000049.1 GCA_004402915.1 Fidelibacterota bacterium MT.SAG.2 | reverse complement strand
GGGCGATTTCGTCCAGACGAGGAAGATGGTGTTGTTGAAGTAACGACGATTTTTATTATCACAGCATGGTTGGATAAATAAAGTAATATCATGTACTTAACATCTTGTATCTTGGCTCCCCTTACGGTGCCAAAACACAAACTTTTATTTTATATTTGATGTAGTGTTAGTGCGAACTCCGGGGAAGGGTCAGTGTTTGGTTAATAGGAGAGATATTTAAGTTGAATCGTATCTTTTTGTGAGCGTAGAGTGGGCACATATTGGTTACACTAAATAAAATCTTGATATTACAGCTATCATTCATATCTTATAAATGTCCACTATCAGTTAGGAGTGTTTGGCGTCGAATGAAGAAAACAGCAGTTAATAATTTATTGCCGATATTTATTTTCTTAGTTACAGCATCATTGCTGCATGCCGGGTTACCGGCATCTAGAGGTCCAGTAAGAGTTTCCACAAATCAGGTATCTACGTTTGATTTCATACTCTTTGAGGCCAACCGTATCAGCTCTTGGATCTCAAATCAGGGCGAGATAGTCTCTTTTAGGGTGACGGGCAACGCCGGAATGGAGTGGCCTGTTGGTAGCGGGAATACTATCAATTTCCAATCGGGTATTTGGATTGGCGGAATGGTCGGAACACAGATAAGAACAGCCGCGGCAGAATATACGGTAGAGTTTACTCCGGGAACCTATGAAGATTGGCGGAATGGAGATGATCCAAAGTATAAGATATATACAATAACACGAAATGACGTAATTGATAAGCCGGGTGATGATTATCTGAACTGGCCCTTTGAGGACGGAGCGCCGATGCTTTTAGATGAGGACGGAAACGTCGACCTCGATGATGACGGTAATATGATCCCCGGTTTGATCGGATCTCAGCTCTCTTGGTCGGTATTCAACGATGCGGATATAACGGCCCATGCCAACCTTTGGAGCACGCCTCCGCTTGGCTTAGAGGTACAGCAGACAATATGGGGTTATGATCGTGTAGGCATATACGGCGACATGATGTTCATGAAATACCTCATCATAAACAAAGGCGGGAATCTAATTGAGGATACTTATCTGTCTTTCTGGGCGGATATCGACCTTGGTGCTGCTGCGGACGATCTCGTAGGTGCGGACACGCTTTTGAGTCTTGGATATAACTACAATGACGGCGCAGACAACATTTACGGAGCAGCGCCGCCGGCTATAGGTTATGACTTCTTTCAGGGTCCTATAGTAGAATCTGCGGGTGATACCGCTAAGGTTTCACGGCATTTCCGGTCAAGCGGCATAGTGCCCGGGTTTAGGAACTTACCGATGACTTCACTGGCTGTTTATGAAAATGGAGGACCTGCCGGCAGCGGAGACCCCCAGGTTCCGCAGGAAATGTACTGGTTTCAGCAGGGATTGGATGGGTTAGGAAATGTTAAAATTGATCCTACAACAGATCTTGCAACGAAGTTTTCGTATCCGGGCGATCCTGTCACGGGTGAGGGGTGGATAAGATCCGACGCTGGGGATCTTCGATTTATGTTGTCGACAGGACCGTTCACACTTGCTCCGGGTGATTCGCAAGAGATGGTAGGCGGTATTGTGATAGCCCAGGGTTCCAGTTCCCTCAACAGTGTAGCAGTTCTAAAAGAAATAGATGAGTTAGCTCAAATTGTTTATGACAGACGTTTCCAAACACACGAGATTTCACTTCTATCACCAAACGGAGGAGAAGTTCTTAACGGAATCATCGATATTTCCTGGACCTCTACCAGTATTTTTGATCAACCGCTTCTCCTAAACATCTATGCTGAATCAATCGAGGGAGACATCAGCCAAATCGCTGCGTCTGTACCGGATAGCGGTCACTACTCCTGGAACAGTGTCGAATCAGGCATCGTAGATGGATTCTACAAGATTCGCTTGGAAGTGTTTGACAGTCTTCTTGCCGAAAAGGATTTTCCGGGGGAGGATGAATCCAATTCCTTCTTCACACTTGATAATCCCGGAAACTCTGCTCCGTTCATTCGAATTGAATATCCAATATCAGGATTCATATTCGGAAATATTGATATTGAATGGTTTGCTGCAGATCCCGAGGAAACGCCACTCAGTATTGATATTGAGTACAGTGTTGACGGAGGCCGGCATTGGGAACAAGTTGAGGGAGGGCTGCCCAATACAGGCGGATATAGTTGGGATACATATGAGCAGCCAAATTCATCTACAGGGATGTTAAGAATAACAGCATCTGATGGTGAATTGTCCTCTTCAGAGCATTCTGACAGACTCGACTTATACAATGAACGCCAGATAGTATTAGATAACGTCTTTTTAAATGTTACAGGCGACGGTCAAGGACCTCTTGCTGTTCACCTAATTGACTTTTTTGATCTCACGGAGCACACTTATCAGTTATCATTTAAAAATGGGCCTTCACCAGATACGCTGCACTATGAAGTTTATGATAGAGATATTAGTCAAATAGTAGTGCAGAATGCATTTGAAACCTTCGGTGCTGAGGGTCCACTCTTTGATGGTATCCGTCTGTCAGTGTTCAACTTTGATGATGTCAGTGCTTGGAAAACGGAGTGGACAAATGTGGTAAGCGAGACGAGCAATTACATGCCTGAGTTTAAATTCTGGCAAGTTCGTGAACCTGCTGATTACGAAGTTAGGTTTATGGGCGAAGGAGCAGATACAAGTTTTATAGGAGATAAAACTGTACCATTCCAGATTTGGAATATTACCCAGTCTCCTGAACGAAAAGTAAATATCATTATCATTCCTTCCTCCGGCGCGTGGAGTAGTGGAGACATAATCGCATTCTTAGAACCTGATCTATCCCATCGAACCTGGTCCCTAAGTTTTACCTGGAATGATTCGTTTGCCATCGCTCCTAAAATGGGAGACATCCTTACACTTTATACGGGAAGACCGTATGAAACCGGAGACGAATTATATTTTAATACTAAGGGAAGACCGATTGGAGTTGGAAGAAAATGGAAACTAATTCCACTTACAATCTCTCTCTCACAAAACTACCCGAATCCTTTCAACCCGACAACGATATTAGAATACTCAATTCCTAAGTCGGAAGAGGTGAGTTTAATAGTCTATAATCTATTGGGAGAGGAAGTTGTCAAACTCGTAAATAGAAGATTAGACGCAGGATTCCATAGGGTTAGTTGGAACGCCTCCAACATGGCAAGCGGAATCTACTTCTACCGCCTCCAAGCAGGCGATTTTGTCCAGACGAGGAAGATGGTGTTGTTGAAGTAGAAACTAAATAAACCCGAGTTAAGTTATGAAAAAGATACTTTGTTATGTTTCGTATTTAATCACATCCAATATTTTTTTAATCAGTACAGCATTAAGTCAGGAATTAGTCCCCTTCCCCATTGTTGCTTACGGTGGTAATCCATATCTCATAACCGATAATCTCAACATAGCCACGGCAGGATTTAATGTGCGTTTAGGAGATGATATAGATGGTGCGTGGGCTAATGGTATAAAGAGCATAGTGAGTGTGTCATTTAAGCCTTGGGTGAACGCACAGAGCTTGAACGGAAGATATGCATACGAAGCTGATCAGAACCGGTGGGATGATGGCGCTTTAAGAGAAGACTCCCATGATATGATAGTCTATTTCGATTATTATTATACATACGATCAGTATGGTATCAGAATAACTAATAATTATATTGGCGACCATGCATTTGAAGATGTCTTCGCCGAAAACGGTCTCTCAGTAAAAGTTTTAGCTGCTGAAGGTGCTGGGACTGTCATAGAAAATTTCAACTTTCCATACAAAGATTATATGAGACCTCGAGGTTTTGGAGAAGCAGATGTGAACCCTCCCGACGGTAAGATAAGCTTCAAGATACAATGGAGATTGAAAGTGACCGATAATCAGGAAGATAGCGAAGCTATTAAGATTTACATTGAAAAGGACAACGTCGAGATAAATTCAAAGCTCATAAAAGGAACTGACTTTACGACAAATAGCGTATATCAAACATTCTCTCTTGATTACGATATTCCCGTTAGCGAGTATAATGTAAAAATGAAATTTGGTGTATACTCATTCGGAAATGTGGATTTCTATGTTGACCGAATGACCGGCTCTGATGAAAGCTATGACTATCTGATCGCCGGAGGTTGGGACAACGACATGAACAATTTTATTGACGCCAATACAAGTGAAGGTAAAGATACGCTTGTGCTTGGCTGGTATCTGAACGATGAACCTAAATTCCCGGTGTTTAATGCGCAAAAAGAAGTTTATAATTACATGAACGATCCGATGCGCTCAGTGCCTAAGCCAGGTGTACAAGCAATAAATCACATAAAGATTGCTTACGAAGCTGCTCGTTCGTGGAAACCGGAAATAATGTGGTACAATAATTATCCATTTAATGTATTAACGGATCAGACAACAATTAATAACCAGAATGACAATGAACCGCCTTCCGATCCGAAAACGACACGTTACTTTCAAAATGAAATATATAATTTTCTTAATAACGTTCGAGATTTCTACGATACGACAATAGTGGCAACTAATAACTCTGTTAAGGAATTTTGGGGAATAGTTCAGTCGCATGGATTTTTTGCTAAATCCAATCAATGTAAGGTCCTGAGGATGCCCGAGCCGGAAGAGATACGTTTACATGCTTACCTATATCTTGCTTACGGAGCGAAAGGTTTAGCATACTTCAGGTACGCAAGCAACAATTATGGCGAAAATAATTCAAACGTTGATTCTACACTCTGGCATGTAAACGTATCTCTTCCGGCTCGGGCATCCTCAGGACCTT
>SORU01000048.1 GCA_004402915.1 Fidelibacterota bacterium MT.SAG.2 | reverse complement strand
ATATAAAGGCCTAATGTGTAACATAACTAGTGGACCTAAGATAGGGGGCAGGTCACTATACCAATCTCCTTTCTGCCTTTAGGTTTTTCATAGTGTTGAATAAAATCATCTAATCGATCTGGCAACATAATTTTTATTATAACCAGAGATTCTGAATACCATCCCTGATAATTATTTTTAAAGATAGGTAAATTTTTAATTACTGCCCGAGATTGGTCCTCATCCATCGCCTCTCTTACTTGTGATTCGAATTCCTCAGGCAAACATTCGTATTGAATGGCATTTGATAATAATTCACCTTCAGAAACAAGTTTATTCAGATCATTTTTATATTTATCTAAATTTGAAGTCATAAACATCCTAAGGTATTTAGTTCAATTTGCGGAGAGGGAGGGATTCGAACCCCCGTTACCTTGCGGTAAACACGATTTCGAATCGCGCGCGTTCAGCCAGGCTCTGCCACCTCTCCAGATGAAAAATAAGATAAACAATTTAGTGAATTCTATCAAACACTAAATAGATGATACCTCTCTTTTTTGTGCGAGTTGGGGCTTGCCCCGACCGCACGTGATTATTGGCATCAGGGCAAGCCCTGACTGCCACAAAAGGCAAGTCCTGACCGCTAGGAACGAGATTGCCACGTCGCTGCGCTCCTCGCAATGACAAAAACAAGGGCGTCAGGGCAAGCCCTGACTGCCACAAAAAGTAAACAGATATTTGGAAGCAGAAGACTATGATTATGTCATTGCGAGGAGTGGCATAGCCACGACGCGGCAATCTCATACTGATGATTCCGCGTAAGCTGTTTCTATATGATTGGTAATATTCTGAGATTGCTTCACCCTGATAAATCAGGATTCGCAAAGACTACTTTTTTTAGGAACCTTAGGAAAAATAGATATTAAAACTACATCTCCTATGAGGAATCGGGTTTCTTCTCTTTTCGGATGGTGTTAAAAAACTTTGTCAGCAGCAGCTTGCTGTCATGTTCAAGAATACCCTGAAGTACACTTATTTTATGGATCGGATTCTTCTTCCCTGCGATATCGTGTACCGTACCGCACGCGCCGGCATCCGCATCCCTCGCTCCGAACACTATCTGTTTGAGTTTGGAATTCACGGAAGCTCCGGCGCACATCGGACAGGGTTCGAGAGTTACGTAAAGCGTGCATCCCTTTAATCGCCAATCCTCGAGATGATTTGCAGCGGAAGTGATGGCAAGAATTTCGGCATGAGCTGTCGGATCGTTGAGCGACTCCCTCCTATTGTGTCCCCGCGCTATTATCGTATTATCTTTAACGATAACGGCGCCTACGGGGACCTCTCCTCCATCAAACGCCAATTCCGCCTCTCGAATGGCGTATGTCATCCACTTTTGATGTTTTTCAATTATATTCATTCAGTTCAGAATTATAAATGATGAATCTGTCTTTATAAATGATTGTATTTGTGAGATCAAAATAGTACGCCCGGGAGGACTCGAACCTCCAACCTCGTGGTCCGTAGCCACGCACTCTATCCAATTGAGCCACGGGCGCGTGCCGATAATATAGAAATTGCTTTGATAATTTCCAACAAATTATTCATCTGAGAGACTCCTGATCCGTTCTGCAAGACTAAAAATACCGGGATATTCTTTGTCTAACTGGTAGAGTTCCTTGAACGATTCCTTCGCCTCTTTGATCCTGCCTGTCTCTATCCATGCGACCGTTATGTTATACAGCACTTCTTTGTCAGAAGGTTCCATTTTATTCGCTTTTGCCAAATAGCTGATCGCATCACCGGGAAGCCCGTTTCCCAATAAAATGGAGCCCATCCATTTCAAAGCGAATAGTGAAGCGCTTATTCTGGTCGAGCGTTCTAAGAGCTCGTACGCTTCATCAAGGAATCCCTTATGCAGGAGCAGTTCCGCAAGCCGAAGATACGGCACGACATCGCTTACATTCGCCACTACCAACGCTCTGTAATCCCCTTCCGCATTTCCGAACTCATTCAGCTCGTACAATGAATCCGCATAAATTTTATGAGCCTCCTCCCAACTAATTATGCCCTCTTTCACATCCAAAGCGAGTTCCTCTACATGCTCACTCCGGAATGAACTGAACGACGGAACCGTCCGTTCTCTTTCTTTGTAGGGCCATCGCGCTCGCAGGTCGGTGATCCGCAGTTCCGCTATTGCATAGTCTATCTGAGTCATACCAGCCCGCGCTATCATTTTATCGATATCCGCCGAAGAAGGTTTTGGTCGTCTGATCCCTCCGAATCGCACTATGAGTTCCGAGGTGATTCGTTCCGCAAGTATAACCGCTCCCCTGAGAGTGAAATGCACCGCATCAACAAAATGCTCGTCCCCTCTTGCCTCGCCGACGGAGGTAGTGTCGAAATGTAATCCCACACTTACGAACGGCTGCCCGTGACTGCGAAACATTGCCGCCATCTCCCTGTTGAATTCCGTAGCCGCTCTAAACGGCATGCAATCGTTGTCGACTGCCTTGCGGAACTGCTCTCTCGCTTTCGGACGTTCGCCGACTCCCTGCAAAGCCAGTCCGCTGTAGTACTGAAGTTCCGAGTTGACTCCATATCGCTCACCCGCTTCCGAGAAGTAGAGAAGCGCGTCTTCGTAACGCTCTTCAAATAAGAATGCCTTACCTTTCTCAACTTCGTCCCGCCATTTCACTATGTCGGTTATATTTTCATAACATGCCCTGAACGGCGCTTTACCCGAAAAATTGCTTACCGGAATGCCACCTACGAAGATGATCCCTGCCGCATTGGCTATTTCGAGCATCTCCCTTAAATTACTTTTGTAGTTTTCAAGAACTTTGTCGTAGAGTTCCCCTTCCGGCTTCACTTCCACTTTTTTTGCGATCGTTTCAATCAACGATTCTGTTTTGTTTCTTGAACCTGTAGTGTCCCCTGATGACCCGATGAAAAACGGTTTCAGAAGCTGGAAAAGTTTGTATCTCTGCAAGCTCAGATAGAGTTTAATCTGCTCGCGGTTCGTTCCCACGTAATCTATCGAAGCAGGACCGAGCGCCCCGTAAAACTCGTTATGCCCGGGATAAATAACTATCGCGTCGGGTTCATACTCTACAACTCTGCTCATCAGATTCAGCATACCGTGAGAGTTTATACCCGGAATGGAAAGGTCGATCACTTCGATCCTGTTTTCGGAGAAAGTTTCCTGCAAGATCTGGCTCATTATGAGCGCTATTCTTCCATTAGGCAGCCATGGAAATCCCGCTGCCGCGTTTTCGCCTAACACGAATACACGAATCCCGTTAGCCGGTTTCTCGATAAGAAACGTATCGTTGGACAGGTCAGGCTCGACCTCGCTGAACGGAAAATATTTTTTTATGTAATCCGCCTTGATACTATAACTGTTTGGATGCGCCTTACTCCGAGTGAATAATTCGTCCTCATCACCGTAACCGCCAATACGCAACAGCAGTTCTATCAGCAGCAGCGTTACGAATGGAGCTACTAAATAATAAAGCAGGCTCTTCCCTGTTACTCGGATAATATGAATAATTTTTTTATTTACTCTATCGCTCATCAGTTCCAAAATTTCATTATTTTAATATAGAAAAGAGGCGTGGGATTTAAAAGTCCATTTAAAGGACAATTCTCTTGCTTCTTTTCAGATGTGAATTTAGATTGAATTCAAGAAATTGGCGCGTTCGTCTAATGGTTTAGGACGCTGGCCTCTCACGCCGGTAATAGGGGTTCGACTCCCCTACGCGCTACTCGGCAGCATTGCGACACTGCCTCCTCTATATATCAGCATATTACGAATATTATATAATGTTACGCATGATGCAAAAGGGCAGGTTTGATGCCTGCCCTTCTGTTAAATAAAAACTAAATATCATACTGTGAGAGATGTTACTTATAATTTGGGCGAGTGTACGACCACTTTTTTTCTAATCTTATCATTTACTATCCGACACAGTAATCAGAATCTAATAGCTGCTCCGATACCTATACCCCAGCTCAACCCCGCACTACCGAAATCGGCTTCAGTTCCATCACTTGCTTCAACAGTACCTATTGTATATCCCAATTCTAAATCCGGAGCAAGAGTAAATCCGTTCTCCCAATTTATCCGATATCCGATTTCACCCTTCGGATTGATAGTAGTTGCGGAAATAGATTCTGTTGTCGAAGAAAAGAATGGAGTATAATCCCAACTTATAGAAAAGATTGAAATACCGCCTCCATAAAAGACTCCCCTATTATCGCCGTCTTTATAAATCCTGTATTTCACACCAAGACCGATAAGTGAGAGATCATCAACTCCAAACGGCTCATTCCAATAGAAAAACGGTATATTAATCTTCCACATCTCCATCGTTCATTATACTACTGTAATAACCAGAGTAAATATTGACTAATAAACCAAGTGGATTTATCCCAAATATATGTTTGTAGGTCTTACTCTCTTGAGCACTCAATTTTGAGATTGGCAGAATGAGCGTAAATAGTAATGCGAGCAGTATAGTTTTTTCAATTTATTAACCTCCCAGTTTATGATTGCCTTGTTTTATTGATGATTCCCTATAAAATTCGACATTCAACATTCAACATTATGATTAACAATAACTGCTTGGACTCTGTTAACTTATGTATATTTATTTATTATCCAAGTAATTTAATCCTTCATACTTCATACCAGTGCCAACGATTATATAATACTTTTAATAATAATTGAGTCAACAACCATCTATATTATAATCGAGCTATTAGTATGCATTGAATATTGATTAATTCTCATAAACGTATGAGTTATGAGACATGAAAAATGTGTTTCATAAACTATGGCTTATGCAACCGTCAGCCGCCGACCAATACAAAAACGCGGGGCGACCCATGAAAAGCTGCTTTCTCTCCTCCAAATCAGCCTTCACCAACTCGAGAAACTGCTCGTATTGCTCCCTCAAATATAACTCAGAACTCCCGCCAGACTGATGTCGGGCAGGCAACAACCGCCACTGTTTCATCCGTTTTGTGATTAGCGTATGAGTAATCAGAATCCGCCATTTAATTGTTCGCCCTTTCAACCCGTACGCGCTACTTATTCAGTTAACTAAGATGAATAATTTACTTTCTTCATCCATATAGATTATTACTAATCTATGTTATCCATTACTTGTTGTGAAACTTAAAACATCCTTTAATTAAGTAGCCAGTTATTCTACTTGGTCTTCCTTTCTGATACTTGTTTTTTCGTATTCTTAAAAACAGAAGTTGCAGTAGCAATAATGCTTGAAATATCCGTTAGATCCGTAGGTATTATTAGAGTATTATTTTCAGAGGCCAATTTACCAAATTCATGTAAATATTGCTCGGCTATGCGCAAGTTAACTGCATCGGTTCCTCCTTCTTCGTTTATGGCTGAAGCTATCTCTCTAATTCCTATTGCAGTTGCAGTAGCAACACGTTCAATTTCGGCAGCTTTACCTTCTGCTTCATTGATTCTCTTTTGCTTTTCACCTTCAGAGACAGCAATCATTTCTGCTTTTTCTCCTGCTGCTATATTTATTTTGGCTTGTTTCTGGCCCTCTGATTCAGCAATCGTTGCTCTTTTTTCCCGCTCGACTCGCATACGTACTAGGGCAAACCATGGCGATGGAAAATTGTTAGCTATCGATTTATACTGCCTCCAAGCAGGCGACTAAGTTCAGACTCGGAAGATGATTTTGATGAAGTAAAAGTTCTTGTAAAGGAAAACGTAGATTGTAATAAACAGAAGGGTAGGTATAAAACCTGCCCTTTAGCATTATGTTATCCATTATCTATTAACCGTAACGTGGTGATATATAGGCGTTATAGTGCCGCAATAATGTAGTGTAGCGCGTACGGGTTGAAAGGGCGAACAATTA
>SORU01000047.1 GCA_004402915.1 Fidelibacterota bacterium MT.SAG.2 | reverse complement strand
TCGCTCGTCGGCAGCGTCAGATGTGTATAAGAGACAGCAATATGCTTTGGAGGTCTTGCATCAATCTACTTTGTCATTCCTCAATTGTTTATCATACTCTCTGCGTAATTTTTGAAGTTTCTGTTTTGCGCGATTATGATCTTCGAGTGTGCTCGTAAAAGTATGGTATCCGTCTCCTGTAGCAACGAAGTAGATGTACTCGGTCTCGGCGGGCCATAAAGCGGCTCGAATAGATGCTAATCCGGGGCTGCCTATCGGTCCGGGCGGTAACCCGCTGTGACGATATGTATTATAGGGTGACTTGATGAAGAGGTCCTGTTTTGATAATCTACGCGGTCCGTCGGGGAGAAGAAACTGTATCGTCGGGTCTGCTTGAAGCCGCATATTTTTCTTCAATCTGTTATGATACACGGAGGAGACTACAGGTCGCTCCTCGTCGTGGACAGATTCCCCTTCTATTATAGAGGCAAGCGTAATCACCTCGTTCATTGTCATAGACATCTCATCCGCGCGTTTTCTCTCCTCAGAGCCGAACTTATCGCTGAACTGCCTCACCATCCACCCGATCATCATTTTTTCACTCATGCCGTAAGTGAAATGATAGGTCTCCGGAAATAGATATCCCTCTAAGTCTGTCGCGTCTATGCCCAGTTTTGCAATGAAGACAGAATCGGACAGAAGCGAATCGAAACGCTGAATGTCGATCTTGAATTCCTTCCGGAGTTCTTTTGCTATCTTACGACTGTTCCAGCCCTCCAAAATAGTGATCACGACTGGTTCGACCTCTCCGGATGTTATCAGATTAAAGACATCGTATAGACTCGACCCCACTTTCAACCGATACTTTCCCGTCTTTATCATCCTCTGCACTCCGAGCATCTTGCCGGACCTTATAACTTCTCTCTTTGAATCCGCGATACCGAGCAAAACCAAACTATCCGCAACCTGGCTCAGACTCGCTCCCATAGGGATCGTGAGAATATAATGACCTTCTGATTTATCAGGGATTTGTACCCTCGTCATTATTACTACATAGAGAAGAAAAATCGTGAAAAGAATCACGCTTGCTCCGATAATAATAGGAAATTTTATTTTCGATTTTTTATCCAAATTCAGTTCCATACGAAATGACATAGCCATGAATTTAGAAATATCACCCTCTCAAGTCAATCCATTTGTGGTTTCTTGAAAGAAAATGATAAAAAAACGGAGCAGACACACTCCGTTTATTCACTGTGCTTCGTAGGTAAAACGAATCTGTTAAAACATCTTATTGAGTCTCACACTGACTACTATTTCTCTTTCATCTTCAGGACCGTCAAGCGGTTTGGCAAAATTGATCCTAAAGCCTTCGTCCTTGGAACCGATTCCTACACCGATATTTCTCATAAATTCTGATCGGTCTGGAAGGTCTCTTTTATCGCTCCACACTACACCAGCATCCATGAATAAAGCGACGAGATAATCATCAAATATCGGTAAGAAATCCAATCCGCTGATTTCCTCGCCATCCGTAGTGTATTCTACATTCAACATTGCCATTTTGTCGCCGTCCTGAAACTCTTTATATTCGTACCCTCTCAGAGATCCTATACCGCCGAGATCGAATTTTTTCTGCAGAGGCACACTTCCGCTCGTAGTTCCATATCGCACTCTGAAATTGATATCGTCGTTTCTTCCAAGCGGCTGATATCTGCTGACGCTTATAATGTATCGTTCATAGCTCGGCATCTCATCATCGAAGAGAGTGCTGTTCCACTCAGCTTGGATCTCGGCGTCCCAATTGCGTAGCGCCCTCGAGCTCCCTGTCCGAACGACAAGATACGTATTCTTGTATATGCCTTCTGTTACAGCAGGGTTATCCCTGAACGCTTTGCTCTGCCTGAATAACGACCAATCTTTCTCAACGGACATATCGGTATGCTTCTCTTCCATATATCCGCCTTCAATATTCAGGAGCCTCCCGATATTTTGTATTCCGTAAACCGAACTTCCGCTCTTTCGATAATAATCGAAATAATCTTCATGGAAGAGCAGAGCGGTGAAACTGTTTTCATGTCTTGGAATTACCCATAGGTCTTCGCTCTGCGTCAGATCAAACAGTTCAGCGCCAAACTCGAAACTGTTTCTTCTGAAAAATTTCCGTGTCAATCCTGCTCGATAACTTGACCGGTCGTTGGACAGCCCATAGCCTAAGAAACCATAAAAAGTGAGCCTGCTTCCCATTCCATAAGAATCCTTAAATTCCTTCGGCACTCCGAATCCCAAGAAGAATCCTTCTACCCTGTTATAAGAAAACATGAACGGTTCGTTTTCTAAATCTTTGTTCATTTCCCAATCTAATTCATACATATCGCCGAGATCACCGGCTTTGAGATCGCTTAGAGCGATAGTCATTAACAGCATTATGGGGATGGTGAAAATATGTTTCATTACTTTATGCCCCTAATTTATTAAAACGGTTTCCATATAAAGTTAGATACGTCAGCGCCCTTAAATTGTTCCACTTTCAACATTGATTTCTTTCTCTTTCCACTCTATTACGGCATTGGTAAGCTCAATAAATCCTTTGACATCAAGCGTCTCCGGTCTGCGTGTCAGATCGAATCCCAGCTCCTCTAAATAATTAACACAATCCGCGACTCCCTTAAGGCTGTTCCGTAACATTTTGCGCCTCTTCCCGAACGTTGTCCGAATGACCTGTTTAAGCAGAACAAGATCGGTGATATCATCCGGAAGTTTTTCTCTCAGGGTTAATTTTATGGCGGATGATTCTACTTTAGGTTTCGGATTGAATACTCCCCGCGAAATATTGAAAAGTTTTTCGCTCTCGGAAAAGAGCGCTGTATAGACGGACAGAATGCCATAACTTTTAGATCCCGGGGGACTCAACAACCTGTCTGCGACTTCTTTTTGAAGAGTTGCCGTCAATGTTTCGACGCTTTTAAAATGATCGAAAACATGAATCAGTATTTGGCTCGTTATATGGTAAGGGATATTTCCGATCACCTTCAACTTTTTCTTGGATCTTTTCGCCAATTCGGTAATATCAAAAGTAAGAAAATCATGGTGTATTATCTCAAAGCGTTCTTCATCGGCAAATTCTTCCTTCAGATATTCCACGAGCCGTTCATCAATCTCCACCGCGGTAACCTTTTTTGCAACTTTCAGAATCTCCCTTGATAAAAAACCTGTACCGGGTCCTATCTCCAAAACTTCGTCTTCCTCTCCAATACCGGAATTCTCAACTATTTTTCGAGCGACGTTTTTGTCCATCATAAAATTTTGACCGAGACTTTTCTTGTGATGGAACTCCTTAATCACTTTTGTCATTCATTCCTTCAAAGAGACGTAAACAGTTTTCGGTGGTTATTTGCGCAACCGTTTCATATGAAGTCTCTCTCAATTCGGCTATCCTCTTTGCTATAAGTTCAACATAAGCGGGAATATTCCTTTTACCTCTATATGGAACAGGTGTCATGTACGGACCATCCGTTTCCACGAGTAACCGGTCATCAGGCACCATCCGTATCACGCTTTCAAGTTCCTTTTTTCCAAATGTCGCAATGCCGGTAAAACCGAGATAAAATCCCATTGAGAGTAACGTTTCAGCAAATTCGACACTTCCCGTGTAGCAGTGTATCACTCCGTTAAAATAATCCCCGGCTTTAAGACAATTCTCCATTTCTTCATCCGAATCTCTGTTATGAATTATCATAGGTAAATTTTTATCTTTTGCCAATTTTATCTGCGCGTTAAAGATAGATAACTGCGATTCTACCTCAGAATAATTCTTATTGAAATCCAAACCTATCTCTCCAATTGCAACGACAACCTCCTCTGACAGGAGATCGTTCAATGAATCCAGATAATCGTCCTGAGCGCTGTCAGCATCATGCGGATGGACTCCGACCGCAGCGTATACGTTTTTGTGATCATTAGCAATTTTGATGCAATTTTTACTTGAATCGATAGAGGTGCCGGGTGTGAGCAGCCTATTTATACCGGCGTCTTCGGCGTGCAGAATCAGCATATCTAAATCTTGCGAGTAGACACTTGAGTCCAGGTGTATGTGAGAATCTATAAGCATTAGACGGGGGCTTTATACGTCAGTTCTCAGTTATCTGTCCTCTAATTTCAACTCTTGCTCTTCGATAATTTCATCTTCGATTTTCGCAAATAACACTTCGGAAGTGTTAAGCTCATGACCTGCCTTCAGATCGGTAACTCCCGCCTGCTTCCAGTTGAGAGTTTCGGATAAGTTCAATATGTTCCAAATTTTCTCGGAAGTGAACGGAATTATCGGAGCAGCGATAACAGCGAGAGTCTTTATGGCTTGTAAACTCATGTTCAATGTTGTGGCACATCTCTTTTCATCGTTTTTCCGCGTAACCCAAGGTTCGTTTTCGTTAAAATATTTATTCCCCGCCCTTGCAAGGTCCATCATATATTTGACAGCGTCCCTTACCTTGAATCTACTGAAAGCATCTCCTGTCTTTGAAACAGATTTTTCAATTTCTGACAGCAACTTCTTGTCACTTTCATTCAGCTCGGATCGTGCCGGTACCTTACCGTCAAAATACTTGTGCACAAACGTCACTGTTCGATGAATAAAATTTCCCAATATATCCGCGAGCTCATTATTATTTTTGGATTGAAAATCCGCCCAGCTGAAATCTGTATCTTTTCCTTCCGGCGCATTCGCTGCAAGCACATATCGCAACGGATCGGGAGGAAAGAGTTCAAGATATTCATGCAGCCAAACTGCATGATCTCTGCTTGTAGATAGTTTGCTCCCTTTGAGGTTAAGAAATTCGTTTGCTGGAATTTCATCTTCAAGTACATAACCGCCGTAACCCATCAACATCGCCGGAAACATAAGGGCATGGAAATAGATATTGTCTTTTCCTATAAAATGAATCAGACGGCTCTCCTCACTCTTCCAATACTTTTCCCATAATGATGGATCACCCTTTTTCTCCGCCCATTCCTTTGTCGCCGATATGTAGCCTAAGACGGCTTCAAACCATACATATATTTTCTTCCCTTCGGCTTCTTCCAATGGAACCGGTATCCCCCAATCGAGGTCTCGCGTTACAGCCCGTTCTTCCAATCCCTCGTCTAACCACCCTTTGCAGTAGTTGATGACGTTATTTTTCCAATTTTTTCGGGTATCGATAAAATCCTTCAAACTCTCCTGAAACTCATTAAACTTCATATACCAGTGTGTAGTTTTTCTTAAAATGGGCGTCTTGCCACTGAGCTGGCTGATAGGGTTCTTCAGATCAACCGATTCATACCACTTTCCGCATACCTCGCACTGGTCGCCCTTAGCGCCTTCATGTCCACATTCGGGACAGGTGCCCGTAACGTATCTGTCGGGCAGGAACATGTTCTTTTCCGGATCAAACCATTGCTCCGATTCACGTTTTACCAGATAATCTTTCTCAATGAATTTCAGAAAGAAATCCTGCGCTGTTTCCGTATGGATAGGATTGGTCGTTCGAGAAAAATTATCGAATTTTATGCCCAATTTTTCAAAACTATTTTTTATGATCGGATAGAAATGATCAACAATATCCTGAGGAGTTTTACCTTCCTTATCGGCGGATATTGTTATCGGTACTCCATATTCGTCGGTTCCGCAGATATAAACTATATCGTCGCCTTTAAGTCGGCTGTACCTGACGAAGATATCGCCCGGCAGATATGCTCCGGCGATATGACCGATGTGGAGTGGACCGTTTGCATACGGAAGCGCCGACGTAACTAAAGTTCTTTTGAATTCCCCCATTGATTTAATTGGCCCTCACACTAAGATTTCTTTGAGTTATTACGCCCATATTTTCGCCCTTTTCCACCTCCACCACAGCATAATCGCCTATCGCAAACGGCAGTTCAAGACCATTGTGATAATATTCTCTCCGGGAACCTTTAAACATTATGCTAACGACGTTATCCAAGACAGCTACCTTCTTTCACCTTTATTTCCTTTCAATTTCAAGAGCATGCGTGATTCAAACACCAATGCTGAAAAAATCATTGGAATATATATGTTTCGTCCCACCAAATCAATTGCTTTGTCGAATTGCTCCCCTATTTTTGAACCGGTAATTAGTGATATATCGTTGATTCCTCCTCCTAAAATTAATCTGAGCGCTATCAGGAAAATATCCGCTAATTTTTCCTTACCCTCCGATGAAATTGCGGTCAACTTTCGATTCATCGAGAC
>SORU01000046.1 GCA_004402915.1 Fidelibacterota bacterium MT.SAG.2 | reverse complement strand
AGTGTATACGACATCCTCGAGCGATGAAAAATTAGAGAAGGCGGCTGAAATAGGGGCGGACTTTACAATAAATTACGATAAGGAGAGTTTTCAGGATCTGATCTACAAAGATACGGACGGTGAAGGCGTAGATATCGTGATAGAGCATATTGGTCCTGCAACCTGGAAAGACAGCATACGCTCTCTGAAAAAAGGAGGACGATTGGTAACCTGCGGCGCTACAACCGGACCGATTGCAGAGTTGGATTTACGCCGCATATTCAGTCGTCAAATCTCTATTCATGGATCGTACATGGGTTATCTCTCCGAACTGAATGATGTTTTGAGGTATATCAATTCGGGAGCTCTTAAACCGGTAGTGGACTCGGTATTTGATCTGAAAGACGCTCCGGACGCGCACCGGCATATGGAAAATAGGAATCAATTTGGAAAGATCATTTTAAATCCTTAAGAAATGAGTAAAAAATGACAGAAAATTCTTTTGATATAGTTATTCTCGGGGGAGGTCCGGGAGGTTATGTGGCAGCCATTCGCGCTAACCAATTAGGCCTGAACGTTGCTTTGGTAGAGGATAAGCATTTAGGCGGAATCTGCCTGAATTGGGGATGTATTCCCACAAAGGCATTGTTGAAAAGCGCAGAAGTTTACAGTGAACTTTCACGTTCCTCGGATTTCGGTATCAATGCCGAAAATGTCTCTTTTGACATGCCGAAAATTGTCAAGCGGAGTAGAAAGATTGCGCAACGCTTGAGCAATGGCGTTTCCTACCTGATGAAGAAGAACAATGTTACCGTATTCAATGATCGCGGTTCGCTTGATGCTGACGCGAACGCAGTTCTCGAAAGTGGAGGCGTGTTAAAGGCGAAAAACATTATTCTCGCTACAGGCGCCCGCCCGATAATGCTGCCGGGTATTGAGGTGGATGAGGAAAAGATCATAACAAGCAAAAGGGCTATGAATCTTGAGGAAAAGCCGTCTAACATAGTTATAATCGGCGCCGGCGCCATCGGAGTCGAATTCGGATATTTCTTCTCGACTTTCGGTTCGAAGGTTACATTGATAGAGATGATGCCGCAGATCCTCCCTGTGGAAGACGAGGAGATCGCTAAAGTCGTGGAAAATTCATTCTTGAAAAACGGAATGAATATCAGAACCGGTAGCGCAGTCAAGAGTGTCGAGAAAACCGCTGATGGATTGGTTGTAAAAATAGAAACTGGCGGAGAGATCGATACCATAAACACAGACATAGTTCTGAATGCTGTTGGTGTGCGCGGGAATATTGAGAATTTAGGATTGGAAGAAGCCGGGGTCGAAACAAGCGGACGGTACATAGATGCCGATAATTTGTGTAAAACATCACGGGAAGGGGTATGGGCTATCGGGGATGTTATCGGTCCGCCTTTGTTAGCGCATGTTGCCTCGACTGAGGGAGTCGTTGCCGTTGAAAATATAGCCGGCGTACCCAATAACGGCGTTGATTATTCTTCAATTCCGGGATGCACTTACTGTCAGCCTCAGGTAGCGAGTTTCGGGCTTTCGGAAAAAGCTGCAAATGAAAAAAATATTAAGGTCAAGATCGGGCGTTTCCCCTTTAGAGCGAACGGAAAAGCGCTCGCATTGGGAGATAATGAAGGCTTTGTCAAACTGCTCTTTGCTGAAGATGACGGTGAACTACTCGGCGCGCATATAGTAGGGCAAGATGCGACGGAGATGATAGGTGAACTCGTTCTTGCAAGGACTCATGGATCGACCTATAAATCTATTATCGATACAATTCACGCTCATCCGTCACTTGCTGAGTCGATTCCCGAAGCGGCAGGCGAGGCGTATGACGAGGCGCTTAATATCTAATTATGCAAAAGAAAATTCTGCATTGGGAGATGGGTTCAGTGCCGTATGAAGAAGCTCATAAATTGCAGCACCTCCTTATGAAAGAGAAAAAGAACGGTAATGAAGAGGACTATCTTCTTACTCTTGAACATCCGCATACATATACCATAGGCGTTTCAGGCTCCGAGGAAAACCTGCTTGTGAACAGTGATTATTTGAAAGCTAACGGCATCGCTGTTCAACATATCGGCAGAGGAGGTGACATCACGTATCATGGTCCCGGTCAGCTGGTGGCGTATCCGATTTTGGATCTTGATCACTTTGTCAAAGACCTGCATCGATACCTAAGAGATTTGGAAGAGGTTTTGCTTTTGACGGTAAAACAATTTGGAGTAAGTGCCGGGAGGGAAAAGGGGCTTACCGGTATATGGGTCGATGATGAAAAATTAGCCTCCATCGGTATAAGAATGTCCAAATGGATCACGATTCACGGCACCGCTCTCAACGTATCTACGGACCTCAGACTATTCGATAATATAATTCCATGTGGCATCAAGGATAAGAGGGTAACTTCGATGTCAAAAATTTTAGGATATACGATTGATATTGAAGATGTAACTCCCGTGTATGTAAATTCCTTTTCTAAGGTATTCGGAATTGACCGGGTGGAAAAGAAATCGAATGAATTTCTTATTGGCAGCAGGATATACACGCAAAAAGTTGAAAATAGAAACGCCTTAAAGGCAGAGATCAGTTAAAATGGCTATAGAACCACAAATAGAAAATTATACGAATCATAGTAAACTGACTTCTCCTGACGAACTTCTCAAGGCATACAAATTTATGCTCATTTCACGGCGGCTTGATGAGAAGATGCTTTCCATGCTTAAACAGGGTAAGGGATTTTTCCATATCGGAGCCGCAGGTCACGAAGCGGCGCAATTGGCGGCAGCATTCAACCTGAAAAGCAAAGAGGATTGGGCATTCCCCTACTACAGAGATCTGGCATTTGTGCTCGGTTTCGGAATGACACCCGAAGAGATAATGATGTGTTTTACCAGCAAGGCGGACGATCCTAATTCCGGCGGCAGGCAGATGCCGGCTCATTACGGTCATCGTGAGTTGAATATTGTCTCTCAATCTAGCCCGACCGGGACGCAGTTCCTTCAGGCTGTAGGCGTGGCAATGGGCTTGAAGAAGCGGGGCAGCGAGCAAGTCGTTTATGTATCTTCGGGAGAGGGAACAACTAGTCAAGGCGATTTTCATGAAGCGCTGAATTGGGCTTCTCGGGATAAGCTGCCACTGATTTTTTTCATAGAGAATAACAAATACGCCATATCCGTGCCTATCTCGGAGCAAACTGCCGGAGGCTCTGTATATAATATGACCAGAGGATATGAAGGGTTATCCAGGTATCAGATAGACGGCACCGATTTTACTTCAATAAACAATTTGATGAAAGAGGTCATCGGACGAGTGCGACTTGGTGAAGGACCCGCGCTTGTAGAGGCAGATTGTGTCAGATTGTTGCCTCATTCGTCATCTGACGATCAGAAGAAATATCGTTCTGAGGAGGAACTTGCCGCTGATATTGAAAGAGACCCGATAGGGAAGCTGAAGGATATGCTTCTTCAATCGAAAGTATTGACCGAAGAAGAAGACTCACGAATGGTAGATTCGGCAAAAAACGTTATAAGTTCGGCAGTCGAATTCGCCGTAAGCAAGGAAGAAGCGCCATCCGAGAGCGCACTGAAATATCTGTTTGATGAGAGCGGTGAAGAGGATTCGTTTGAATACGAAAAAACTGAACCCGCCGGAGAGCTTATCGTCATAGTAGATGCGATAAATCATGCATTGCACGAAGAGATGGAACGTGACCCTGATATAATCATGTTCGGTCAGGATATTGCGGACGGAAAGGGCGGGGTCTTTACGGCAACAAGAGGGCTGTCAACCAAATTCGGCTCTGAGCGGGTTTTCAACAGTCCCCTCGCGGAGTCGAGCATAGTAGGCACTGCGATCGGATTAGCGCTAAACGGATATAAACCGGTTGTCGAAATTCAATTTGCCGATTATATCTGGACGGCGATGATGCAGATTCGTAATGAGCTCTCATCTATGCGTTACCGCTCGAATAACGCCTGGAGCTGTCCCGTAGTATTACGGGTTCCGTGCGGAGGATACATACACGGCTCGCTTTACCACAGCCAGAATATAGAGTCATATTTCGCTCATATCCCCGGATTGAAAATATGTATGCCCTCGAATGCCGCCGATGCCAAAGGACTGTTAAAAACCGCTATAAGGGGCAATGATCCGGTTCTCTTCCTTGAACACAAAGGAATATACCGACAGCCTTTCGCAAAATCCCCCGAGCCGGATAAGGATTATCTTGTTCCGTTCGGAAAAGCCAAGATCGTTCGAGAAGGAAAGGATATCACGATCGTCACTTACGGCGCCCTCGTAAAACGATCCATAGATGCCGCATCAAAATTAGAGGGTGAAACAGGAATATCCGTTGAGGTCATAGATATTCGCTCAATGGTGCCGCTTGACATAGCTGCCATTGAAAAATCCATTGCTAAAACATCAAGAATTCTGATCGTTCATGAGGACACGATTTTTCAAGGATTCGGAGCCGAGATAGCGGCACAGATTTCGGACGTCGGCTTTGGTCTGCTTGATGCTCCTATCAGGAGAGTCGCAGGCAAGCACATTCACATTCCATATGCTCCAAATCTTGAGAACTATGTACTACCAAATGATGAAGATATTTATTCAGCGCTTAATCTACTATCAGCGTATTAATACTGATAACACTTAGTTAGGACAGATCACTGGCTAAATTACACGAATACGAAGGCAAAGCCCTTTTAAAAGATGCGGGTATTGCCGTCCCTGAAGGGAAAGTGGCAAAAACTTCGGAAGAAGCCGTTTCAATCGCGAGCGAGTTGAAGTCACCCGTTGTGATAAAAATGCAGACATGGACTACAGGAAGAGCGGATATGGGCGGCATCAAATTCGCAGCGACAGCTGAAGAAGCCGGAGAAATGGCATCGGAAATCCTCGGAATGAAAGTGAAGAACTTCACTGTGGACAATGTTCTTATCGAGAAGAAATTGAATATAGAACAGGAATTTTATGCTGCTCTGATAATTGATGACAAGTCGGCAAAACCGATGATGATATTCTCTTCGGTAGGCGGGACCGGAATAGAAGAGATCGCCGAAGAACACCCCGATAAGGTTGCTCGTCTGAGTATAGATTTATTAGAAGGTTTAAAAGATTATCAAGCTAGAGAACTTCTACGCCGAACCGGAATTACAGGTAAACTGCAAATGAAGATAGCGATGGTTCTGGTAAAATTATTCAACCTCGCTAAAAAATATGAAACACGCGCCGCGGAGATAAACCCGCTGGTCATAACAGATGACGGGGCATTGATAGCGGCGGATTGTCGAATAACGGTAGATGATTCCGCTGTTTTCCGGCACCCCGAATTGGGCATAGAGATAGCCAGAGAATTAGACCGCCCGCCATCAAAACTTGATAAGATAGCGTGGGACGTGGAGAAAGACGATTATCGCGGCACCTTCTATTTTATTCAAATGGCGCAAGGCTTTTCTAAAGAGGATAACTATGTCGGATTTCACGGCGCGGGTGGCGGCGGTTCGATGATGTCGATGGATGCGCTGAATAATAAGGGGTTCAAGATAGCCAATTTTGTTGATACGAGCGGAAACCCTCCCGCCTCAAAAGTCTACAGAGCAGCGAAGATCATACTCTCTCAAAATAACATTGTAGGTTATTTCGGCTCGGGTTCGGGCGTTGCGTCGCAGGAACAATTTCATTCAGCGCGCGGTCTGGTTAAGGCGTTCAGAGAAGCGGACCTTTCGATTCCCGCCGTGATTCGGCTTGGAGGAAATCAAGAGGATAAGGCGATAGAAATACTTACAGAACTGACCAAAGAGTTGCCTGCCCCTGTGGAGGGATACAAAAAGAATGACAGCGCTGATTTTTGCGCTGAGCGGATGAACTCCCTCGTTGAATCATTCGATTATAATTCAGTTAAAACGAACAAATTTCAGCCTCCTGTACAAGAGAAGCCTTACTCCTTTAAAACATTGACAGGTGAGATATTCTATGATCATGCGTTGTGCGCCGATTGTACCGATACGCCGTGCATTGCCTCATGCGAACCCGAAATACTCAAATTGGAGAACGGTCTGCCCGTGCTCGCTGTCAGCGGGGAGGATGCGGCAAAAGGCAAATGCACCGAATGCCTCGCTTGTGAGCAGGTATGCCATTACCATGGAAATAAAGGAGCTTATATAAGTCTGCCGATCGCAGGATTGACGGTTTAATTAGAATGAAAGCGGCAGAAAAATTAAAGAGGAAGATGGACAAAACGTTTGAAAAGCTGACACGATTAGACCTTAAGGGCGAATTGAGAGAGAGGATCCTTCCTCTGTGCAGACTGAAAAATGGCGAGATCTGGGATGATCCGGTCAATGGACACCGTGTCGGGGTTTTAGACGCTTCAAACAGCGCTGCCGTCAATGAGTTGTTGAGTGGCGAAAAAGTCGGCTTGGCACTTAACGATCCTCCATATAATGTCATGGTGGGAAATGAGAACACGGTCAATCTTTCAAAAATTGATTTGCAGGAGTATCTGAAATTTTCCGAGGATTGGATAGGAAATGTCCTGTCCAATTTGAATAAGAACGCGCATTTCTATCTTTGGATAGGAGCAGATTATAAAGATAATTTCCAACCGCTTCCCGACCTTATGCTGCTGCTGCGGAAATTCGCTGAGCTAACTCCGAGAAACATGATAACGATGCGGAATCAGAGAGGTTACGGCACGCAAAAAAATTGGATGTGGGTGAGACAGGAACTGCTCTACTACACTAAAGGCAGCCCGAAATTCAATATTGAAGCGGTATATACTGATATTCCGAAAATCTTGAAGGGGTATTATAAAAAAGTAAATGGCGAACTGAAAGATAATTTGGAGAGAGGCAAGTCGGATACGATCCGAGCCGGGAATGTCTGGGTGGATATTCAGCAGGTGTTCTATCGCATGGAGGAGAACGTACCCGGCTGTTATGCTCAGAAACCGCTGAAGGCTATCGCCCGTATAATAGAATCGAGCAGCAATGAAGCCGAGATCGTATTGGATCTTTTTTCGCATTCCGGGACTACGCTCATCGCCGGCGAGCAGTTGAAAAGGAGAGTTTTTACGGCAGACTCCGACCCCGTATTCGCGGAAATAACAATAAGGCGGCTGGAACGGCTCAGAGAAGAAGGAAAAACGGGATGGCAGTGGAATAATCCATTCCCGGAAATAGATAAGAAAATTATCCGGGCAGAGGTGGTCTGAATGTCTATACTGATTGACGAAACGAAAAAGGTGATCGTTCAGGGAATTACCGGGCGAGAGGGAAAAGCCCGGACCAAACTTATGATGGAATACGGAACGCAGGTGGTTGCGGGATGTACTCCGGGCAAAGGAGGAGAAAAAGTCCTCGGAATTTCGGTCTATGACACCGTTCTTGAGGCTGTGGAAACGCACGGCGATTTCGACGTCAGCGTGATATATGTTCCTGCTCCTTTAGTGAAGAATGCGGCGCTTGAGTCTATCGAAGCGGGGATAAAACTCATAGTTCTGGTGCCGGACAGGGTTCCGATCTGGGATGTGATGGAAATAGCGCGAGCGGCGGAAATATCCGGAGCGACCTTCGTCGGTCCGAACACGCTCGGCGTTCTGAGCGTTGACAAAGCGGTGCTCGGCATGATAGGCGGCAACGCTAATTCAGCCCGCGAATGGTTCAAAAAAGGAAATGTCGGCGTTGCGTCTCGAAGCGGCGGAATTACTTCTTCTATCGGTTATTATCTTTGCCAGGCGGGGATCGGACTAACGACGCTCGTACATGTGGGCGGTGACCCGATAGTCGGACTGCCTCATCCAAAAGTTATGGAACTCTTCGAGCAAGACCCGGACACGGAAGCGGTAGTGATGTTCGGCGAGATAGGCACTTCGCAGGAAGAGCAGGTTGCCGATATGATAGAGAG
>SORU01000045.1 GCA_004402915.1 Fidelibacterota bacterium MT.SAG.2 | reverse complement strand
CCTTGTAAAGCACTGTATTCAAAGGAATACATAGTCTTTGAGGCGCCCGATTTTATCCATCCCGCTGGCTCTGATTTTGGGCTTGCATCTATACTATATTTTGTGGAGTGTTTCATCGCTCTATTTGTCCCTGATGGGGGGCTTATTTTTGTAGGCTGTCAATATCTCTCGCTCTCTGTGAAAGGTATACGGTGGGACCGAAATGTTATACCTGTAAATGCCGAGTATGAGGTACTAATGTATTCACTTTTAAAATATTTGTTGCAATTACGGGCTTTTCCGAGCGTACCCAAAGTCGTTTTATTAATGAATACTCCGATTTGCCGTTTGATAACCGGTTTACGTTTTAGGTTCGCTCCGCAACGTAATTACTACGAGGTTGCTTTGTTTGCTCATTTATATTTTACACTTAGTCTATTCTTTTAGAGAGTCCTGTAATAGTTGTTGAATAGTTTTTTCTAAGGTTTTTATAGAATGCTTCAGATGATACTTGATTTGTTTTACTGTCCAGAGACTTGGATCAAGCATTTCAGTCGCTATAGCTTGATCCTCCCTTTTAAACTCGTCTCCACATTCAAAGCAGTAATTCTTATAAAGTCCTTTACCAATCGCTACGTCAAAACCACAATTGTCACATAGTTCTTCTTTCTTCATTAAATTCTCCCTCTATTAACTAAAACGCCCCCCCTTTTTGATGCCTATTTATGTTATGTAGGTGGTATGTGAATGTTATGTATAATGTGTTTAGATCTATCAGTTACTAATTAGGTATTATTGAACTTAGATCCAATTTATCGAGTAGGGTTCGCCTTGAACCAATTAGGTTTAATTCGGTGTCGGTTTGGAATACCTCCTTGAGAAAGTCTATAGGCATTTTTGTGTAGATTTCTGTTACAACGACAGATGAATGGCCCAATAACTCTTTTACTGTATATATGTCTCTGGTTTCTATCCACTTCCTGATGGCATAGGTATGTCTAAGGCTATGGAACGTTTTCTTTCCTTCAATACCGGCAAGTCGTTTATATTTTGTGAATTGATGACTTAAGTAATCGCTATTAAAGTTTCTTATCTTTGCTATCTCATAATCTTCAATGATATCGCTATCGAGGGGAACTATCCTCTCCCTTTTTCCTTTAGTTTTAGTAATTATGATAAAGTTGCCTTCTCTCCTGCTATTATTTAATTCAGCAAGCCTCATACCTGTTCTTTCATACACTCTAAAGGTAGATTTTAATTCATAATCATCCATTAACTTGTATATCGCTTGGAGCTCATCTGGAAGTAGGAATTTTGGATTTTCTTTTTCTGTTTTTACCATTTTGATCTTGAATGGAACCCTCTCTGATAGATCATTGTCCACTATCCAGTTGAAGAATGCTCTTATGGCTCGTAGGTTGATATTTACCGTTGTCGGATTATATTTAGGCTTTTCGAACTCTTTATGAAGCCGACTCTGGTCTGTTGATCTTATGTCATTAATTTTGACGCCTTTAAACGCGTTTCTAAGGTGTTGCAAGGCATATGTATAATTCAGGACTGTTTTTGAGGCCAAACGCTTAGAACAATCATTCAAGTACATTTCGATGCATTCTGTTAGCATAGGCTTACTTTCTGTTAAAAGTCTATCCCTTAATCCTGCCTTCACCTCGAATTCCCTATCCTTAATATTTTTAAATATCCTATTCGCCTCTTTTAAATTTTTCGTCCCAGTAGGTAGTGATTTTATTCGACCTTTTTCAAGATATATTCTGATGTAATACCTACCTTTAATTTTTCTCATGCTCGCCATGATTTAATCCTCCTAATGATTTATTTTATCAAGTGCAACTGATGCACTTATCATTAGGTGGATACGCCGTGCTAAAAACTTTTGTGGGAATAAAGTCAAATTAATCCTTCGAGACTCTTAAGCTCGGCTCTTGTGGGTCTGCGTCTCATGGAGTTGCGCCCGAGCATAATAGATACGTCCAACTGTCTTTTGTTTAGCAGAATTTTCGATCTGCTTTTCTCTGGATAGAGTTTTTTAGATGGTAATCTTCCACTATTTATCAGGTTTCTAAGTTGCGACTGGGATATCGACAAATATATAGCAGCTTCACTGATAGACATCCACGTTTTTGGCTCCAAATGAGATAAATCTTCAAGCCGGATGAATATTTCTCTGATTATCTCTTCCAGAGTGTTACTATCAGTGTCTTTTGGCTGGTTACTTGTCATTTATCTGGTCGTTATCGGTTTATTTAAAAGGGTCATAAACTGGAAAAAACTGGAAACTGTCATAATGGTGCGTACCTCAAACCCGCGTCCCGGTTAGCTTTTTGGGAGCTCCCCATCCGATCCGATATCGGATGGTCAATATTATCATCATATTTACCAGTATTTGATCAAATGTGAGACTTACATTACCAGCCTTTCCGCGCCCGTTTTTTGTTATATTAAGAATAGTTTTATTCTTATCTGCACTTACATCAATAGAATGGGGCAAAAGGATAAATAGAACTGAGTCGCCTTTTTCCTCAATAGAACTGGATCCTTTTAAATGCTCAAGGTTTGGTAGTCTATTAGATTTTTTTTCATAGGCCCGATTTACCTGAGATAATGCAATTATAACTGCATTATCCGTTTTGCAACATTGATATCCTTTGTATTTTTGTCGACCATATTTCCGTATCTCAGTCATATTTCGGTTCTCCCATTTTTTATTATTAATAAGTTGATTATTTCCCTACCATTTCTCCCCGTAAGTATGTATGTCGCTCCTCGGAACCTGTGTTTGCTCTATCCTTTTAATATAGCTCATCCTAAGCATGCCATCCATAATTACGCTTTTAAAACTCTAATCATTAAAGCAGAGCACGGCTTCAAACCCAAGGTTTGAAGGTGTATGTTGCTATATATCACACCCTGTAAAAGACTATTTAATGTGCTATATATAGTTGCCAGCAGGATGACAATCAGTTGACACGGAGATGACAATAAGATGACACAGTTTTTTAAAGTGTTTCCTGTGTTAATCATTCCCTTAATCCGTGTGCTTTTTCAATCTTATAAATTGCCTTTCGTTCTTTCATCCGTTTCGATTTAAATTTACAAACAGTTTTAACCAATTCTTTATTTGAATCGATTGTCGTTGAATAGTATGTATGTCGATTTTTATAAGTATATCTTCGAAAGAAATTCATCTCGGATAATTTTTCGAGTCTTCTATACAATGTCCTATTGTTGATCTTTGACAAATTATTTTTTGGTAGAATACCCGATTGTTTTATCTCTTCATAGATATCATGCTTTTTATATCCATTCATCGCTGACTGTATCCTCTGAAGAGTAATTTTTTTGAATGTATCCTTAGTTCCAAGAATTCCGTTTACTGCACATATAATCGCGAAGAGCTCATAATCAAAATTATTCTTATAAGTTTCCCACGTTAATGGTACCCCAATTCTTGTCCACATATCTTTTCCAAATTTTGATTCGAAATTGCTTATATATTCAGAAACAGCCTCATATCTACTCAGTATGGAGAAACAATTTGAAATGGCCGCTCCTTTCCTCTCTGCTGCTATTAAGATTTTTTGATGGTCGGAATCATCTCGGTTCCACTCTTTAAAATCTGTATAGTCTTCATCATCAAATATCTTTTCTATGGCTTCATCCGGGATCTTTAATGCCTCGTTCACTATTCCAAATTCTATTATATTCATTATTCTTTTTTCGATTTCCTCATCTTTAGCCAATAAACACAAGGGAAATTTTAATGCTGCGTTGTCGATCTTGCATCCTCCTATTTTGGTTTCTTATATCGCTGGCGCTATTGCGGGTGGATCTCTACAGCATATTATTTTTAAGTTTTTATACATCTTTTATTTAATTCAACATTTAACTCACTTTGCGACTAAGCTAAAATGCTTGTAAAATTATTTTTGGGGATTATATTAGAGTTAGTTGTGGGTTATTTCTAATATCCCCTACTTAGAAGCCAGTTACGTTACAGCGTGCTGGCTTCTTTATTTCTTAATTTTTTTGTTTATTCATTTTCCTTATTTAAAATGACATTAAAGACTACTTCGTTTAACTCAATTATTAAATGTTTATAATGATCCTTCATACCCCGAATGAACTTTTCTGCAGTATGAATTCTTTCTATCTCTTTCAAGAATAAATCTATCCGCTGAACTTCCTCATTTAATGTTGCTTCTGCCTCATCCTTGGTTGAAAAGACACCTTCTTTGATTGCATCTTCAAGTACGGTTACTAAAAATGGCCAAGATAACAAATTTCTAACATAGTCTGAATATGATATCCCTTTTCTTTCCGCAGTTACTTTCAACATTCTATTTAGAAAGTCAGGGATTCTAACGGAAACCAGCTCACTCTTAGAGGATTTGTTTTTATATTCTTTAATTATTCTTTGTATTTTTTTCTTGTCTGGAGGATGTTCGGTGATACTTGTGAACAAAATAGTTCCATCCTGGTGGATTAATTTTTTCATACAGAAATCTCTTCAATTAGAATTGTCATATAGTGTTTCATTTATTGTCATCAATATATCGATGATGACATAAATAGGCAAGCATTATATTTATGTTATATAATATTCGTACGAATTATTCGAATCCATCAAAAACCCTATTGAATGCTTCGATCACCTCAGGTATTTCGATTAGTCCATTGTCCGGAGGAGGACACTCCATATTGTTGAAACCTGTTGTAATTATGGGTAACTTATTTACCAGCTTAAACCCATCAGATTTCCGAAGTCGTTAACAAGCCTGGAATAAGATCTAAGCTATGACCCTTCAGTTATGGATTTGTTTTTTCGTTTCATTCTATCGTCTGACGATTTTACAGATGCTGAAATCTCTGACCCCTCAGCTTGAATTTCGACTGATTCTAAAGGTCTTCTGACAGTTTTTGGATCTATCCCACCTTTTATGGCATTCAGGATTCCGGAGACTTCCCAATAGTTTTCAGCCATGTAGAATTGATCTGACGCCCAGGGAAGTTTGGATAAGTCATTCTTCATGATGTTCTTGTTCTCTTTGACGGCAATGACCTTGATACCCTGTTCTAGGGCAGCTAAAGTAGGTAATCCGATGCATCCATCTGGAATAACTAAACATGAGATATCAGAGGCAGTCATCACTCCATTGTTGTTCATGGCTTCTCTGTCCGTAATGATGCGCGGGCTTCTCTTTAAACCTTTCAACACACTCTGGAGAAAGGTAACCGAGATCGTTTCGGCTGCCATGCGGGGATCGACAATACCAGGTTCCATGTTTGCTACGTCTTTAGATTCATACATAGGTGCATGAGCAGAAGGAATATCATAGAGTAGAGAAATCGCATGCGTAAAGATTGCTTCGATCCCACCCCATGGATTTACCATATCTCCACCTTGCTCAAAGTAATCTGAATGAAAACTGTAAGGAACTTTTATTACAGAAGAAAGTGCTAAGGCATCAAATTCTCCTTTATACTTTTCCAATGCTTCGATAATACTATCTATTTGCTCTACTTCTCCTACCGCTCGCCCTGATGCAGAATATTTAGAAGTTAAGTTGACAGGCGGATCTATAATGATAACCTGCGAGCTTCTTAAGCCGTAAGTTGCTCTCGCCGCGTTAAGAGTATTGATTGCAGCTTCTATAAAAGTCTTATCCTCATGTGAATCTATAAGCAATAAAATGCGGTTTGATCTTGTAGGCTGTAAGCCTATTGAACCCATTAGGAGCCGACTAAGCACACTTCCTTCTACGTACAATCCATTCTCAGGTATTTCGTTAATGTCTGACGCATTGACCACATTTGGATGGGTTATAAGAATATCACACGATTCAGCTAATAGTCTTGCCACAGGGGCGGCGTCACCATCATGTCCACCGATTTCTGCACCGATTCCTGTTGGAACAATTAGTACCACATTGAATTTATCAGAATTTTCAATTTTTCTGGAAACAAATCGGAATATATCATTCTCTGCTTTAATTGATGTGCCAGCATCCGAAGAAAGAATGCCTATCTCACAATGATAAAACTTTTCATCCGTCTCTGAAACTACAAATCGGACAGAGGATTCATTTTGGGTTAAGTTATCCTGTATCGCATTTGCAAGATATGGTAGGAGATCCTTGTGATCTTTTATTACGTGTACTTTAATCTCTTTTTCAAACAATCTCAGCATTATTAATCCACTCCTTTATATTCGTTCAATTTCGTGGGAACTAACGATCTCCCCCTTAAACCATTTTGCCGTGAAACTCATCGCAATATCTGAGTCAAAATCTTTACATGAAAAAATATTTATATAAACATTTCCCAGCAGATCAAGTGTGTGTATCACAATATTACTTGTTAGAATAAATTGGACAGCAGTCGTGCCTTTCAAATGCGGTTCAACCTGTTTTTCCTCTTCAGGAACTCCCTGATCATCCCACCAAGATAGCTTACATCTCTCCATATCAATGAGGTCACATATTTCAATAAAATACTTTTTAATGCTCTTTCTATTGAATGTAGAAGAATCGCATTCATGCAGATCTATTATTAATTCTTTACCGTAAGTTTTCATATTATTATTGTTTATTTTTTAATATATCTGCCAAATTGAGCTTTTATGACAGATGTCATGGTTGAAAATAGAGGATCAATAATGGCCAATTTAATCATATCTGGTTTCCTTTTTTGCATATCGGCATATCGTAATGCTTTCTTAAAGACCTCCATGATTTTAGTTTTGCCGGCTCCTTGTGCTAAGTAACCAGCAGCCATATAATAATATGCCTCTGGATATTCTACGTCCCACATTATAATTCGTGAGAGAAAGTTCATAGCATCATCTAATGATTTTTCTCGCTTCCGATCTGAAAATCCCTCATAGTTGGGAATAACAGCATCAATCAATTTTCGATTAATTTCAATTTCTAAATATATCCTACTTAAGTACAACCATGCGTCAACTTCTTCGGGCTTATCTTTCGTGAGTTTTTTTAATAGCTTCACTGTATCATCATATAGCAATAACCTAACTCTCTCTTTATCCACTGATTTGTCATTATATTCTGTCAGATCGTAATACAGATATTCGTGAAGTATTTGAGCTAAATATATTTTCCATGCCGGATTTTCTGGTTCTATCTCTATAAGTTTTCTCGCAATCTCTGACGCTTTTCTAACATGCTGCTCTGCTTCTTTCCTTAAGCTTTTCTTCTTTATTACATTAATATCATCTCCCACGGGGATTCCATTCAACTCATCCAGATTTTCTAAAGATTCAGCTCCCTTTCGCCAATGGACATTACAGAGTACATTTCCAAGCCAAGGATTTAGCGTACTTAGAAACATCTTCTCAATAGCGTATAAATCCTCCTTTTTTTCATCCCAATCAACCAACCACTCGCTCGGAATTTTCACTATCGCATCATCTTCATCAAGATTTGCAAAGATCAGCTCATAAATTCTAACAATTCCAGAGATGCCTTTAAGCACTGATTTTTCTTGTTGCTCAAATCTTAGAACATTCTCGCCACTAATATCAGAGTAGTATCCGTATGTATTTTCACTAACAAATATATTCGATGCGCTACCCTTTCTTGATTCGCTCTCAATTCTTTTAGCTAAATTTATTGCATATCCTTCAGCTCCCCAATTTCCTTTTTCTTTAGTAATTAATACTTGGCCGGTATTAATGCCTATTGCAATTTCAAAAGGCGCTTTCATACCTTTCAGCCTTTTTATCCCACATTCATCATTGAAAAGCCATCTATATTTTATGTCTAAAGCAATTGAAAACATCCTTAAAATATCTGAGCGAATTTTATTTATTTTTTGTTCATCACTCGCGGTCTTAATGGATTTACCTGATAACAAAATGAACAACTCGTCCCCGCGCATATGCCAGATAACCTCTTCATCACTGTCAGCTTCGTCAGGTACATCATGATTTTCAAGAACTGTATTTATGGTATCGTGAAACTGTTTTAAATAGATATTGCGATAATAATTGAGAGACTTAATACTTGCTACTTCAGAAGAACCTATCAGATCTATAAACATTATGGTCGCAGTTCTTCCCTTTTCAGTAATTTCTTTATCGGCCTCGGGTAGGCTTGATTTTTCAGTGATCACTTTTATGAGTTTCCATATATTTCCACCAAAAGCACCTAATATGTGCTAATATTTGATAATATTTAGTAATTGCTCATCTTAAAATCGGGCGCCTCAAAGACTATGTATTCCTTTGAATACAGTGCTTTACAAGG
>SORU01000044.1 GCA_004402915.1 Fidelibacterota bacterium MT.SAG.2 | reverse complement strand
CTGAAGTCGACTACGGCAGAGCACTCGAATGCTTTACATCTATCGAAGCACAGCAGAAGATGGCAGCGGTCACAAAAGAGATGAGCGCCACAGCACTCTAAACTTCCACCCCTATTATAAAACTATCCGACGATCCCCATAAGGGGATTTTTTTTGTGCTGTTATGTGCGAGTCAGGGCGTCACAGACACTCATCATTATCCTGAATCGCACACCACACCTCTCCCTTGAACGAGGTGTCACAAAGTGACGGAGGGTGTGATTTATCGGTCAGCACTTGCTAACCCTCCCGAATTATAAAAGAAGTGGATAGAGGGATTATTCCAGAACCACTAAATATTAAAAACCCCGAGTCTTATTACAAAATCGGGGCTTTAATATGCTATGTAGTTAAATTATCTTATTTTTTTGATCCGAATATCTCCGTTGGTAGTTCTAATTCTGATCCTGTCACCGCCTCCGTTAATATCACCTTCGGCTACAATGATCTTATCGCCTCGCCAGCCTCCTTCATCGTCACTTATGCTTAACGGAAAATCAGAATATATCTTATAATCTCTCCAGGCACGGCGTGTAATTTTAAGCTCGACATCAAATGTTGCGGCGAGTTTGGCTGGCAGATAGAGAGTAATATCCCCTCCGGCTGTTTCAAGAGTGACATGAGTATCTATCTTTTTGTCACTGACTATCAGTTCGGCTTCCACATCTCCTCCAGCTGTTTCAGCTTCGATAAAGCCGCGGGCATTTAAAATCTCGATACTTCCGCCTGCTGTTTCAACCATTACCGGTCCTTGGGAACCTTCAACGCTGATACTTCCGCCTGCGGTGTTTGCACGAACCTCACCGCCCGATTCACCAATATGAATGCTTCCTCCGGCTGTACTTGCATCAATATCACCCTTTGTGTCGCCTATGGAAATACTTCCTCCTGAAGTGGATACGTTTACGGGACCGTTTGCATAATTAACAGAAATACTTCCACCTGATGTAGAGAGGTCCAAGTCGGTACCGCCTGCTTCAACCTTTATGCTTCCCCCCGAAGTATGCGCATTCGCTCTGCCTCCGATTTTGCCTAATTTTATGCTGCCGCCGGAAGTATTAACTTCAAGATCACCGGATACATCGCCTACTTTTATGCTGCCTCCGGCGGTATTTGCTATCCCGTTTCCGTTAATGATTTCAACTATCTTGATACTACCGCCCGCAGTTTCAACTTTGACATTGCCATTTTTGATCTGCCCTACTTTGATACTACCGCCTGCAGTCTCCGCAGTAAGATCGCCTTCGAGATCTGCTATGCGGATACTTCCGCCATCGGTTTCGACATCCACGTTATACTTATACGGCACCGTAATTTCAAAGGAAAGAGAGGAGCCTCTTCTGCTTCTACGCCAGGGTGTTCTGGCTTTGACGGTCACATCCTTACCCGATTTGGTTATTGTTACCTCGATTTCTTCGAACACTTCTTCGGCGCGGGATTCGTTTCTTACGTCAGCTCTCTTAATTACGATCACACGCACTTTATCTTCAAACCATGTATCGACATAGATAGGACCTTCGTCGGAACTGAGATAAAACGTGCCACCCTTGCTTATTTTAAAAGTTTTGTCGATTGTCTCGATATACTCACCACGTTCTTTTGTGATTTTTCCTCTTTCTTGAGAAAATGCAATTACCTGCATTATAAGTATTACTGAGAGTACGAGCATAAATTTAAGTGATTTCATTTTATTCCTCCTGGGGCGATTAAATTTCGCGTCCTGTTTTATTCAGTGTCCAGTCAGACACTGATTCTCTTGACTGGTCTCTGATATATTCATTTTCATCCGATTCCATTTTGAATCTTAAAACTTCCAAAACTTTGGGATCTTTATTGTCCTTGAGAGCGAGAATAGCCTGGATTCTCACACCGGAATTCTGGTCGAATTTTAGCGTATTTAATAAAACCTCTTTTACATCGGGGTTATCTGAATACGGACTGAGCGCTTCTACTGCTTTTAGCCTGACGCCCGGATTATCATCATATTGAAGTGCGTGTATTAAAGCATTGACTATTTCTTTGTTTTCAATATTCATTTGAAGAAGATCAACGGATCTCAACCTAATCGATGGACCTAAATCACTCTGGAGAGCCGCCGCCAAAATAGTCTGAATTTTATGATTACTGATATTCCCGCGTATTGCGACACTTGTAACGGCATCAACCGACAGTGTTATCTCTTCCGATTCGGCGTCGTAGGCTACGATCTTCAGGTCGGCTATCTCCATTTCCTGAGAACCCAACAGTTCGTTGGAGATAATACCTTCAATCGAAGAGGTTAGCCGGTGGACTTCTACGCCATTGTCGAAGTCAAGCTGAATTGAAACGAACTTTCCGAGCAGTATTCCGAATGTAAGCATAGAGAGCGCTACCACAATCTTAGACGGTGACCCAAAGAGGAGATAGAGTAGACCTCCCGAGGTAGGAGAATCAGCGTGTGATGAATTATTTTCTTCTCTCAACCGAATGCGTAATTCAGACCTGCTTTTTTGAAGGAGCGATTCAGGAAGTTCTTTCTCGGAGCTGAGGGAGAAAAACTCGTGATTTTTTTTCTCCGCTTCATAGATCTTACGTAAATTGTCATATTTTGAAAGATCTTCCTCAAATGAGTGCTTATCTTCCTCAGATAATTCTCCGTAAAGATAAAGCAATACTTCTTCTCTGAGTTTGTCTTTGGACATGCTAATTCTCCATGTAAGATTTTAAATTGATTTTAAGCTTTTCTCTCGAACGGAACAGGTAACTCTTAACAGTTCCAAGAGTGCAATCCATCAGTTCTGCGGCTTCGCGAAGTTTATATCCCTGTTGGTGACATAATACGAAAGCCATCCTCTCCCGAGCTGATAAAAGCAAAACGGCTTCTTCTATAATATCCTTCAACTCTTTTTGTACGGTGACTTCTTCGGGTATTTCAGAGGAGGAAATTCGTAAATCGTGATCGGAGCCGTAGGATTCTGAATCCGGTTTTGTTATCGATTCTACCCGATATTTCAACTTCTTTCTCTTAAAATTAATCGCTTTATTTACAGCAATCCGATAGAGCCAGGTGAAAAAATCACTCTGCATCCGGAATTTTGGGAGCGCTTTATAGGCGGAGATCAGAGCTTCCTGATAAATATCCTGAGCGTCGTCGGAATTTCCCACAATAGAATAAGCGAGACTCAGAATCTGTCTGTCATAGCTGCTTATAAGCTGCTCAAATGCGAAACTATCTCCTTTTTGAGCCTTGTGAATCAATTCAATCTCCCTATCCTTCATTTAGTATGTAAGTTCTCCCTAAATGTTTGACCAATTACCTATGAAATAGTTGGCATAAAAGCATACGTAAAGATTATAGGTAAATTTTAAAAATGGGTGTTATTTGCATCTTTTACGTTCAATCGGCTAATATATGTCATTCAAATGGCAATATACCACCGTAATTGTATCAGACTGAAGACATAAATGAATATCAAACTCCCTATAAGCTTATAAATAAACCAAATCTTCCTTATTGGTATAAAAATTGCACCGTTTAATGCCGGATGCGAAAAACTAATAAATAGGAGGTATAGCATGACTACTCAAGATCTGGCAAATGTCATTGCCACAGAAAGCGGACTGACAACAATTCAGGCTGATAAAGCGTTAAGCGCATTAGCAACAAACGTAGCCAACGCTTTGAGGAACAATGAAGAGGTTTATCTCGCAGGAATCGGAACCTTCACAACCTCACGAATTCCAAGCAAGATGGAAGGAAGCTCAATTGCAAGCGGCTCCACAACATTAGAAACAACTCGAGTGCCGCATTTCGAGCCCGGCAAGGAACTATTGAACGCAATTAGATAGTCGAGTCAATCTAATTATCGAAAAGCAGCTGGCTCAGGTCAGCTGCTTTTTTATTTTCCAAAACCCATCGAATTACTAATCATAAAGAGATAGATTCTTGAATCAATTTTATTTATGTTATGTTTTATAATCGAAATTATAATTAATTATGCTGATAATTCTCAGACAAAAAAGTGATCTTGCTTAAGAAATTTTAATAAAGGAATAACAATGAAGAATATTTTCATAACAATTCTTTTTATTTGTAACAGCTCCGTAGTTTTCGCGCAGGATACCGTTTCTAAAGATGTCGCCTTGATCAAAGCAGTAGTTCAATATTATCACAAAGCGCTTGAAACTAAGGACAAGGAAACAGCGTTGAAATTACTCTCCGATGACGTCCTTAGACAAGAGAGTGGGCATTTAGAAACAGCTGAGGAGTACAAATCTCATCATCTGATGTCGGATATGGAATTTTCCGCAGCGGTATCGGGTGAGCGGGAAGTGATAGAAGCGGTAGTGGAAGGTAACATCGGCTGGGTTGTGTCATCGAGCAGCAGGATCGGAGAATTTCGCGGAAGAGAGATTAATTCTATCGGCGCAGAACTGATGTTGCTGAAAAAAGAAAACGGCAGTTGGAAGATTCGAGCCATACATTGGTCTTCAAGAAAAAATAATTAGCAGATGCAAATAATCCGGAATTACTACTCTACCTTAAACCGTTTGCCAATTGCATCCCTTCGGGAAAAACCGTTTCCCGTAATCTTATAGATTATTAACCACTGGATTAAGCAAGCGGTTATCGAAAGAAGTATAATATTCGAAACATTTTAACGGGCTAAATTTAGAAAGCATTCAAAGTTAATACTGACTCGCACTGACTTTCGTCATGTAGTCTACATCAACTAATGCATTACTGAATGATTATTTAAAGAATCTGTATGCTAAGAAGCTTCAACTGGTTGAAGTTCAAGCAATTTTTCGGTCAGGATGGTATCGAGTTCTGAGCTGAGGATGTCGAGTTCGGTAAGGAACCTTTCTCGTTGATCCTCCATAAATTCTTCTATTAGTGTTCTGTAATACTCAATTCCATCTTTTATATTTTCTTTGAATTCACGGAAATATTTCGGCGTCCTGCTTGAAAGTTCGAGCTTGTATTGCTCTACTTCTTTTCGTATGTATTCAACATATAGACTGAGTTCTTTGATAAACATATGTGGTCTGTCGGGATCGGAGAGAAGCGATATCCTGCCGTATATATGATCAACCATTTCTTCAAGTGTCGACTTTTTAGAAAAATTGGTTATTCCGGGTCCGCAGCAGATCAAAATTTTACCGTTTCTTTTAACATTGAAAGGCTGTGTAGCGGATGCCGAAAGGTCACGACAGAGACATGCTTTCGCAAGAACAAGTTCTACTTGTCTTTCAATGTTGTTTTCGGTTGTTCCATTCGTTTTAAGAGTATCAAGTTTTCTTCTCATAAAATTTCGTGAAGCTGCGCAAATATGATGTTTCGTAAATTCTGAGTTTGAAATAAGAAAACCTTTGGGGCAGTCGCTTCCCGGCTTTCCGATATCAATGAGCCTATTTTGTTCCTCAACAGCAGCCGAATTCTTCAGCACCCAGAATGGTAAACCTAATGGCGAGGCATCGCTCAGAAGCACGTCATCTTCGCCTGCAGAGGCGAGCCTGTCTCTGTGATCCTCATCTAAGTTGGTAACTTCGGATACGAGAAGGAAGGGGGTTGCCCAGCCGGTCGTATCAACTTTGTAATGATCATGAAGCAGATTCCTCTCTTCGTTGGTTCCGATTCCGCCCTGCACGGTCAGTCTTACTTCAGGAGGGGAGGTAGGAATAATTTTATCTAACTTCTTTAAAGCTTTAGTGTAAGCCTCAAACAGCTTTTCTTTGAGAGTTTCCCGCTGTTCTCTAAATTCTTCTAATATAGGACCCATCAGATTGCCTTTTGTGGCGAAAGCGTGTCCGCCGCAGTTGAGTCCCGATTCAATTCTGAATTCGGATATCCAAAGTCCTTTTCTTGCAAGGAATTTACCTTGTATCGCGCCGGATCTAAAATCGCTTATTTTTAAAGTAATCTTCTTTTTGAACTCTCCGAGTTTGTTAGGAAAGAAGTCGGAAAAATTAGCGATGTATGCATACAATCTCGGATTGAGACCGGCGGAAAAGATTACGGAAGAGTTCAGTGTGCTCTCCGCAAAACCTTTAAGAGCAAGAAGCGCATCGCTTTGTCCCGTTGGAAGATCTTCATTACCTTTTGCGCCGCTTCTATCGATTTTCGTCATTATATTAACGTCGATTTCTCCCGGTACAGCCTTTTCGCGAAGTGCATTCTGCATACGCTCTTTGGATTGAGGGTCTTTTTCATCAAGCATCTTGAGATAATCAATCTTTAAAGATGAATCCGGCAGCATTTCGTAATAACGAGTAATGTCGCTGCCAGGCTCAAATGGAGATTTTTGGAGGGTGATCGTCTCTTTTTGAACAATACGGTGAACAAGGTTAAGATATTCCATTATCCTCCGAACGCGTGAATCCTTACTTTTGCGGGGAATTTCCTCGTAAGTTTCGCCGACACGTTCAGAATGATATTTTCTCATTTGTTCCATTAGCATATCATCAATGATGGAAATAACGGATGAGATTCCGAGTTTGGCGATCCTGACCGGAGTGTCAATCGTAAATCCGGTGCCCATCACCGGTATATGAAATTTATGCGCCGATCTTTCGATTTCCGGCTCCTTCAGGTTAAGTGTTTCTTTAACGCTTATTTACTCCGTAATTAAACGTAAATATATATATTAAAGACAAGATAACAAGTTAAAACAGACTCAACAAGTGTTTTTTCTTTCTTTCAAAACAATATATATGCTGTCAAAGTTAAAATTGAAAATCAGATATATTATTTATTTGACAATTACGTCGGGAAATGTTAGGTTGTACCATCAAATGTGCAGTGAAATTTCAGTTTAAACACGCAAAAACAAATAAAAAGGAAAAAGCAGTTCTAAATAAAGATTTTAATACATTATGAGGTTAAATATGAAGAAAAGAGCGCTCAGTAATTTATCGTTAGCAATTATTTTTTTAGTTACGGCTTCATCGTTGCGCGCCGGAATTCCCGTTAACGGACCGGTACGGGTCTTATCCAAATCAGCAGGGCAGGATTTTTTCTTGTACGCTCCAAACAGGATCGGAACCTACATATCAAATGTAGGGGAGCTTGTTTCTTTCAGGAAGACGGGCAACGCCGGAATGGAATGGCCTGTTGGTAGCGCGAATACTATTAACTTCCAATCGGGATTGTGGATCGGCGGTATGGTCGGATCACAGATTAGAACAGCCGTGGCAGAATATACGGTAGAGTTTACTCCCGGAACGTATGAAGATTGGAAGAACGGAGATGATCCAAAGTATAAAATCTATACAATAACGCGAGATGACACGATTGATACGCCGGGTGATGATTATTTGAACTGGCCCTTTGAGGACGGAGCGCCGATGCTCTTAGATGAGAACGGAAATATCATTCTTGACAATGACGGTAACATGATCCCCGGATTGATAGGAGATATGCTCTCCTGGTCGGTGTTTAATGATGCGGATACGACAGCTCATTCCAGCGTATTTATCACCTTTCCGCTTGGCTTGGAAGTGCAACAGACAATATGGGCATTCGACAGGGCAGACGTGTTCGGGGATATGATGTTCATGAAATACCTCATCATAAACAAAGGCGGGAATCTAATTGAGGATACTTATCTGTCTTTCTGGGCGGATATTGACCTCGGCTCCGCTACTGATGATCTCGTTGGAGCAGATACGGTTCTGAGTCTCGGTTATAGCTACAATGACGGCGCTGACAATATCTATGGAGCGGCGCCGCCCGCTATAGGTTATGACTTTTTTCAGGGTCCTATAGTAGAATCTGTGGGTGATACCGCTAAAGTTTCACGGCACTTCAGGTCAAGCGGTATAGTCCCCGGATTCAGAAATTTACCGATGACATCTCTGGCTGTTTATGAAAATAGCGGACCTGCCGGCAGCGGGGATCCTGAAAACGCACAGCAAATGTACTGGTTTCAGCAGGGATTGGATGGATTAGGAAATGTGAAAATCGATACTACCACGAATCAGCCTACTACTTTTTCATATCCGGGCGATCCTGTTACAGGTGAGGGTTGGAGAAGAATCGATTCAGGGGATTTGCGATTTATGTTATCGACAGGACCGTTCACACTTGCTCCCGGCGACACACAAGAGTTGGTTGGCGGAATAATTATTGCACAGGGAACAAGCGCATTAAACTCTATAACGATGTTGAGGTCAGCGGATTTATCAGCCCAATTAGCGTACGATTCCGACTTCAAAACATTTGAAATAGTCGCTGTGGATCATGACGAATCAAATCTTCCGTTTGGTTGGAGCCTGCAGGAAAACTACCCGAATCCTTTTAACCCTTCAACAACTATAGAATATTCTCTCCATCAACCGGGAGATGTTAGTTTGATAGTTTATAACCTGCTTGGTGAAGAAGTAGTGAGACTTGTAGACGAGGCTCATCAGGCAGGCAACTATAAAATCAGCTGGGACGCCTCAAATATCTCATCCGGTATTTACTTTTACAGACTCCAAGTCCGCCAGACAGGCGGGCGAGCAAGCGATTTCATAGAAACCAAAAAGATGCTACTGCTGAAGTGAGAATGGATAGATACGTGAGAGTCAGGATTCATCCTGATCTCAGTATAACAAAGGAGTGCGGGTTAGGGCTTGTGTCGAAGAGATTCCTTCCGGATCCCTGACCGCACTAATTTCCGGTTAGACATCGTAGAAAGCCTCAATCGCCATTAAGCGAACACAGGCTACATCTCTTCTTCTTGCTATTGAATTTGAAGAATGCGATCACTCTCCTAGCGCCGCCGCTGACGCGATTTATAAATCCTGACTATTATGCTGTTTTCTCCAAATGAGGTAGTAAGCAGCACTGTTTATGATAACCACACCAGCCGCCAAGAAATACTGAATCTCCCTCGTGAGTCCGGGAGGATAGATTATCGGAATCAGGTAATGGTCTATAAAACCACCTGTATAGATTCCTGAACCGGCTCTAACCCTCAATCCTATCTCTAACGGCGTCAGCGGACAGACCCAACCGAAGATACTGATAGCAGTGCCCCATAGAGCCGTCGGGATATGAAAATAGATCAGTTTTTTCCATTTCAACGCCATAAATCCGCCGAAAATCACAAAAAGTATAAAGGCGAAGTGAATCAGCGCTATCAGATCGGCGAGAAATTTATAAGGCATGCGAACTCATTTGTAAAATATTTATATTACTCTGTGAATTTTTAATGTAACACGTAAGGGTTGAAAAAGCGAACATTTTAAGAGTGTGGGTTAGGGGGGCTCGCCCTGACCGCACTATAGTCATTCCACATCCGCCGGCTGGCGGATGTGGGAATCTCACGACTATCAATGACATACTGATACGAAATTGGTTTACGCCTCTCTTCGGCTGACACATCGTGACTATGTCACTCCTCACAATGACGGAGGAGCGAAACTACCTTTTTCATGGGTTATCCGGCGTATTTGTATTGGTCGGAGGCGAACGAATGACAGAAAATTATCTTGTTGATTCGTGTTGTTTTATGTTTTTCGTGAGGTTTGTAAAGGTACACATGAGTTACACTAATTAAAATTTTGACTCGACAGATATTAGTCATATCTTTTAGATAATACTAATTCAGAAAATTATTTTGTTTTATTAAGTGATAAGCGAATTCCCGATGGGCACAGCTCCTGACCGCGGGAACTTCCCTCAGCGGAACAGAATAATAA
>SORU01000043.1 GCA_004402915.1 Fidelibacterota bacterium MT.SAG.2 | reverse complement strand
AAGTGTCCGGACAGTTCCTTCCAATACGACCTCATCCGCAATTATATTAAAATTTAAGCGCATAATACGCACCGCTAAGTTAATCAAAATGATAATTAACGAGGAGTTCATCAGAAATGGCTGAAGAAAATATTACAAAAACATTGAGTTCTGCCGCTTTTGCCCCTAAACCCGGCGAAATTTACGAACCATATATTAGTCATGAAGAAAATATTGCCGAATTTACCTTGAAGGCTGTAATAGTCGGCGCAGTGTTTGGAATAATCTTCGGCGCCGCTAACGCTTATCTCGGGCTTAAGGTAGGTATAACAGTATCCACCTCGGTGCCAATTGCCGTAATGACTGTCGGCTTTTTCCGGTTGGTCAAACCGTTCCTCGGAAAAACCACCATACTTGAGCATAACATGTCCCAGACTGTCGGCTCCGCAAGTTCAAGTCTTGCAAGCGGAATTATTTTCACGCTCCCTGCTCTATTTTTATGGGGACTTGATCCGTCAATTTTCAGCATCACACTGATTGGTTTCACCGGCGGACTTTTAGGGATCCTGTTTATGATCCCGCTTAGAAGATTTCTGATAGTAAAAGAACATGGAGTTCTTCCTTATCCTGAAGGAACCGCATGCGCGGAAGTTCTTGTCGCAAGCGAGGTAGGCGGCTCTCACGCTAAAACCGTTTTTATGGGTCTTGGTGTCGGCGCTCTCTTCAAAGGAATGATGTCCTTCGGAAACTTCTGGACCGAAAATGTCAGCTGGGCGATACCCGGTTTACCGAAAGGAAAAGTCGGTTTTCACCTCCTCCCCGCTCTTCTCGGAGTCGGTTATATTCTTGGATACAGGGTATCGGGGGTAATGGTAAGCGGCGCCATTTTATCTTGGGTTGTGCTTATTCCCCTGATAGCTTATTTCGGCGAAGGACTCACTTCAGTTCTCGCGCCGGAACCGACGGCGCTTATCCGAGATATGTCGTCAAGCCAGATTTGGTCGAGATATATCCGGTACATCGGCGCCGGAGCAGTTGCAACAGGCGGTCTTATCTCTCTGATTAAAGCGATACCGACTATCGTCTCCTCTTTCAAAGTCGGAATATCGCAGATAAAGAAACGAATCGGCGGCGATGATTTTGAAGAAAAAAGAACAGAGATCGACCTCAACATGAAATATGTCTTGGGGGGTTCTTTACTTATAGCGCTCTTTATCGCCATCTCTCCTCAGATCATCAGCACTGTCGATTCTTTCATGTTACGGGTAGTCGGCGCGTTCTTCATTATAGTTTGCGCATTTTTCTTCGTCACTGTATCCTCGAGAATTGTCGGGTTGATCGGCGTTACGAGTAACCCTACGTCGGGAATGACAATAGCCACCCTCTTACTCGTCAGCTCTATCTTCGTTCTTCTCGGATGGACTGACGACATAGGTAAAGCCGCTGCAATTACCGTCGGAGCAGTTGTAGCCGTTGCCGCATCAATTGCGGGTGACACATCTCAAGATCTGAAAACGGGATATCTTTTGGGTGCAACTCCGTACCGCCAGCAAATAGGTGAAATGATTGGCGCGAGCACAGCTGCATTTTTCATTGCAATGACCGTGATGGCGCTGCATCAGGTTTACGGTTTCGGTTCTGAGGAATTGCCCGCGCCTCAAGCAACTCTTATGAAAGTTGTAATTGAAGGCGTATTATCAGCTGACCTTCCCTGGGTTCTGGTGCTTACCGGAGTCGCATTTGCAATTGTCGCCGAAATTCTTTCCATACCCTCTCTGCCGTTGGCAGTTGGTATCTACCTTCCGATATCAACGCTTACCCCTATCTTTTTCGGCGGTTTGATCAGGCATTATGTCGAACACAAATCAAAAAATGATGAAAATTTACTTAAACATAGAAGGGAAAGAGGAATACTGCTTGGATCGGGTTTTGTCGCCGGAGACGGAATTATGGGTGTGTTGATTGCCTTTTATGCTTTAAAGGTGGGAGGAAGACCTTCCTGGAATTTCCATGAATGGATGGGAGGCATGGATTTTTACATCTCTTTCGGCATCTTTTTATTGCTCGCATACTACCTGCTCCGTACCGCAATGAGCAGACCTGAGTCAGCTTAGATTTGGTATTGAACTTATTTTCGATCATTATTATACTTGACTCAATCAATGGACGGGAATAGCTTACATTGTTGATTGACATTAACTTCTCGACGGGAGAAAGTTCATTTGAAAACCAAACCGCTTTCGGCGGATAAACTCAGAAACACTGTAAATCCTAAAGTTTTCAAATTCAAATCGACAGAAGATGTACGCCCGCTTTCTGGAGTCATAGGACAAGAAAGGGCTGTTAAGGCAATCGAATTCGGTTTAGGAATGAAGGGGCACGGCTACAATATATTTGTGACCGGATTATCCGGGACGGGAAAGGCGACCATCGTCGAACGTTTACTGCGGCAGTTAGCAGTAACGGATAAAGGACCCGATGATTGGCTCTTTGTTCACAATTTTTCGGAACCGGATCAACCGCATGCATTATCCATACCTATGGGAAAAGGAAACGAGTTCGAGAGTGATATGTCGGCGTTTATAGAATCCCTTAAAATCGAACTGCCCAAAGCATTTAACGATAAGTATTATGAACAACACAAAGAGTCGACTTTAGATGAGTTTGAAGACAAGCGAAATGTGGTATTACGCCGGCTGGAAAACTATGCCAAACGGCATAAAGTAGTGATTCAAAATACTTCAATCGGTCAGCGAACCATCCCGCTTATCGATGACAGAGAGATGTCTCCCGAAGAGTATGATGCCCTACCCAAAACCGCGAGAAGAAAACTCGATAAAATAATCGACCAAGTTCAAATCAAGCTTTCCGCTGCCGTAAAAGAGATCACTCTTCTTGAAAACAAAACTCAGGAAAAGCTGATAAAACTTAACGAAACAGTAGCAAAATATGCGGTAAATAAGAACCTCGAAACTTTCAAGAAGAAATACAGCTACTCGGAAGCAATTCAAGATTATCTCGGAGCAGTAGAAAAAAACATAGTCGCGAATGTCGGCGATTTTGTTTCTCAAAAAGAGGAAAGGGGGAATTTACTCGGTTTACATATACCCCAATCTCAACCGAGTTTTACCAAATATAAAGTCAACGTCGTCAGTTCCAACAAAAATGCAAAGTGCGCCCCGGTTATTGTCGAGACCAACCCTACTTACCATAATCTCTTCGGCCGGATCGAGAAGAAAGCTCAATTCGGCGCGCTCGTAACCGACTTTACTCTCATCAAAGCAGGAAGCCTTCTTCGGGCGAATGGCGGTTATCTGTTGGTAGATATAGAATCGGTTCTCAATCATCCGTATGTATGGGATACTTTAAAGAGAACTCTCCGAAACAGAAAACTTCAAATTGAAGATTTAAGTGAAGAGCTCGGCTTCGTATCCACCGTCGGACTTAAACCTGAACCCATACCATTGGATGTTAAGGTCGTCTTGTTAGGCAGAGCGGATATCTTTCACTCGTTGGAATTTTATGATGAGACATTCAGAAAAACTTTCAAGGTAAGAGCTGATTTCGATAATTCGATGAAGCTGGATCGGAATTCCTACTATCAATACGCGAGCTTCATATCTAAGGTTTGCAGAGAGGAAAATCTTCTTCACTATGATCCGAGCGGTGTAGCGGCGATAATTGAACATGCTCAACGAAGCATTTCGGATCAACTGCGCGCTTCTATCCAGTTCGGCCATCTTGTCAACACCTTACGTGAAGCAAATTATATCGCTGAGAATAATAATAATAAATTGGTATCTGCTATCGAAGTGGAAGCTGCTATTCATGAAAGAAGATTCCGTTCGAATCTTGTTGAAGAAAAGTTCAGGAACCAAATTCAACGGGATATCATAGCTCTTGATCTTTCAAAGAAAATTGTTGGGCAGGTCAACGGACTTGCCGTATATCAAGCCGGGGATCATTCATTTGGAATCCCCGCACGAATTACCGCCAGTACATTTGCGGGCAAAGGGAACGTGATTCAGATAGAAAGGGAAGTGAAGATGAGCGGTAGTACGCACGATAAAGGTGTGTTTACACTCTCCTCTTATCTGAGTAGAACATTTGCGGAAAATATTCCTATTTCGCTTTCCGCCAGCATAACATTTGAACAAAACTATTCTTTTATAGATGGAGACAGCGCATCTTCAACCGAACTTTACGCATTGCTTTCAGCGCTTTCTTCTCTGCCGATCAATCAGGCTATTGCTGTAACAGGATCGGTTGACCAGCGAGGAAATGTTCAGGCTATCGGAGGAGTAAATCAAAAAATAGAAGGCTTTTTTGACGTCTGCCTCCAGAAAGGATTGACGGGAAATCAGGGCGTGATGATCCCGGCATCGAATGTTCAGCATATGATGGTCAGAAAAGATATCATGGAGGTCGTCCGTTCAGGGTTATTCAGTATCTGGCCCGTCAAAACAATCGAAGAAGGCATTGAGGTTCTTACCGGTGTTCCCGCAGGAAAAAGAAAAAAGAACGGGAAATTTCCACCGGGAACGGTTTACAGAGCCATCCAAAACAGACTTATCAACCATCAGAAAGAGTCGTTAAAATTCAAACAAAATCTTAAAAAAGAACTTGGTATCAGCAAGGAAAACGAAAAGGATTAAAACTGTCGAACCACTCTCCCTTTTTCTCTTGATTATTGATAATTTAGTTTATATATAATGGCTATTCTGGGTGATTATGATGCCGGGAGAGAAAGGAACTAATGGTTCGCGAATAAAATACGATAATAACTAATGTTGCATAATTACCGCATTGAAGAAAGGAAATACAGAGTCTGAAATGACCGAGAAAATGACTGAAAAAACAGAAACAATTGATCCGAAAGATAGCATTGAAAATATAGAATCCGCTACCGTCCGTTTCGCCGGTGATTCCGGAGACGGAATGCAGCTTGCCGGAACACAATTCACAAATACTACAGCCCTATTAGGAAATGATCTCAGCACGCTGCCGGACTATCCCGCGGAGATTCGCGCTCCCGCCGGTTCGCTGCCGGGTGTGAGTGGATTTCAAATTTGTTTCTCAAGTGAGGATGTGAAGACTCCGGGAGATGAACCCGATGCTATGGTGATCATGAATCCCGCCGCTCTGAAAGTGAATATTAATGATTTACAAGCCGGTGGAATCCTGATCGTAAATGAAAACGCTTTTAAAACTCTAAATTTACAAAAAGCGGGATATGAAACATCGCCGCTCGAAGACGGCTCATTATCCAAATATCGCTTAATTAAAATACCGATAACGCAACTGACTCTTAACGCATTGGAAGAGTTCGAACTTACCAAACAGATAAAAGAGCGGTCAAAGAATTTCACCGCGCTCGGCATCATCTTCTGGTTATATGACAGACCTCTTGAGCCTACCATGAAATGGGTCAACGAGAAATTTGGCAAAGTGCCGGAAGTCGCCAAGGCTAACATCACGGCCCTTAAAACCGGTTACAATTTCGCTTCCACGACCAGAATATTCTCGAGCCATTATTCGATTAAAAAGGCGAAGATGAAGTCCGGTAAATACCGTAATATTACAGGAAATGAAGCGACTGCTTTAGGTTTTGTCACAGCGACATCCCTTGCCGAAATTCCTTTGGTATATGCTTCCTATCCGATAACGCCTGCAAGCGACATACTGCATGAACTGGCGAAGCATAAAACTTTTGGCGTCAAAACCATTCAGGCTGAAGATGAAATTGCGGCAATATGTGCCGCTATAGGAGCAAGTTATACGGGAAGTTTAGGTATCACCGGAACAAGCGGCCCCGGTCTCGCCCTAAAGAGCGAAGCTGCGAACCTTGCTCTGATAACTGAACTGCCTCTTGTTATCACGAATGTACAACGTGGCGGTCCAAGTACCGGGTTACCGACAAAAACCGAACAATCAGACCTCTTACAGGCAATGTTCGGCAGAAACGGAGATTCTCCACTGCCCATATTGGCGGCGGCTACTCCCGCTGATTGTTTTTATATGGCGTTTGAGGCAGTGCGTATTGCGATTGAAATAATGGCTCCGGTTATTTTTCTTTCTGACGGTTACCTTGGCTCCGGTGCAGAACCGTTCAGTATACCGAATATTAAAGATCTACCGAAAATGAAAATCAAATATCACACTAATGGCAAAACTTTTGAACCATATAAGAGGGATAAGAAAACATTTTCTCGACCTTGGGCTACCCCCGGTACTTTTGGTCTGGAGCACCGTCTCGGCGGATTGGAAAAATCAGATGGTTCCGGTGATGTAAGTTATGATCCGGCGAACCATCAACTCATGACAGATTACCGCCGTAAAAAAGTGGAAAGTCTCGCAAATTCAATCCCCGAAATAGAAGTAGCAGGTAATAAATCCGGTAAACTCCTTGTTCTTGGTTGGGGAAGCACCTTCGGCGCAATCTCCTCAGCAGTAGAGAAAGAACAAAAAAATGGAAGTGATGTTTCAAGCGCTCACCTAAGATACCTCAATCCATTTCCAAAAAATCTTGGTAAAGTATTAAGTTCCTTCGAGAATATCCTTATCCCGGAGCTCAACATGGGTCAATTATCAATTCTTATCAACGCGAAGTTTCATTTAAAAGTCATCCAGCTTAACAAGGTCCAAGGTAAACCATTTCTAATTCATGAAATCAGTGAAAAGATCCGGCTTACATTGGAGGGGAAATAGATCATGGCAAATAAAAATAACGGTAACGGTAGTGCATCTACTCAACTCACAAAGGCTGATTTTACCTCTGACAATGAAGTACGCTGGTGTCCCGGTTGTGGTGATTATGCAATACTCTCCCAAGTTCAAAAAATACTCCCGACGCTTGGAGTTCCCAAAGAAAATTTCGTATTCATTTCAGGAATAGGCTGTTCGAGCCGTTTTCCGTACTATTTGGATACTTACGGATTTCATTCGATCCACGGAAGAGCGCTCCCGATTGCAACCGGAGTAAAAGTTGCCAACCCTGACCTTTCCGTTTGGGTTATCACAGGAGATGGAGATGCTCTCTCCATCGGAGGCAATCATTTTATCCATGCGCTTAGACGTAATCCGGACATAAATATCTTACTCTTCAATAACAGAATTTACGGGCTTACGAAAGGGCAGTACTCCCCTACTTCTGAACTTGGTAAAGTTACGAAATCCAGCCCTTACGGCTCTATTGAACAGCCGATACGTCCGGTAAACCTCGCTCTCGCAGCTGAGGCGACGTTCGTAGCGCGATCAGTTGACAGATGGCCTCATCATCTCACCGATATGATCAGAAAAGCTTATGAACATAAGGGTACATCTTTAGTAGAAATTTATCAAAACTGTAATATCTTCAATGACGGTATATTCTCTGATTACACCGAAAAAGATGTAAAGGACGATAATACGATAGTATTGGAAGACGGTAAGCCGCTTATTTTCGGCAAAGAGCGGGATAAAGGTATTATTTTAGACGGAGTCACACCTAAGGTCGTAGAGCTTAATGACGGGTATACAGAGAGCGACCTCCTTGTGCATCATGAAAATGAAGAATCTCCGGTGATGGCTCATATTCTGGCGAATATCGAATTCTACGGTGGACCCGTTCCCTTTGGAGTTTTCCGTTCGGTAGATAAACCGAGATATGAAGAAATGTTGATTGACCAGATGAATGATACTATCGAGAAAAATGGGAAAGGCGACATCCAGAATCTTCTTAACAGCGGCTATACCTGGGATGTAAATTAAATCACTCTCCTATCCTGATTTGATTTTCCCTCTTGTTTAAACTGATATCGGTTGTCTCCAACAATTCAATTAGATGATGTAGAGCTTTACTATCGTGAGGTAGGTACCGGAACACCCCTCTTACTCCTCCATGGACTGACTCTTTCGGGCTTGATGTGGACTCCACAAATCAGAGAACTTTCAAAAAAATACAGAGTTGTAATTCCTGATCTTCGTGGACACGGAAAATCGTCTGTGCCTGACCGCGGTTATTCTTTTCATAACTATGCAATAGATATTAAACAACTGTTTGATCATCTGGATCTTCAGAAAGTACACATCATTGGGTTATCCTTAGGGGGCGCTATCGCAATAGAATTCAGTGTAGCGTTCACGGAATCCGTGATCTCAACCATAGTTATCAGCACCATGCCTCCGCATTTTGAGCCGAATGATATATGGGTGCAAACCCTGACAAACTTCAGGAAAATCAGAGATGAATTTGGATTGAACTACGCCGTCGAAAATATCTTGCTAAAAGAGCCTATATTCGGTAAAATAAATATAGGGATTAATGACTGGATGAACCTCAAAAACGCAATACATAAGTTCTCGGGTAACCCTATGAACGATGAAAGCCTGAATCAGGAAAAGCCTGAGCAATTGTTGGATTCGCTATCTATGTTGGATATACCGTTTTTAATAATGACCGGAGAAAATGACTATCAGACATTTATTGATGCATCCGACACTCTTGCGGAAGCAATTCTGAACTCGAAAAGAGTCATCATCAATAATTCAGGGCATTTATGTACAATGGAAAAACCGGAACAGGTAAATTTAGAAATATTAAGTTTTTTAGAAAAAGTCGAATGATATGATCAGACTTTTTGAAACCAATTTCTGTCCATATTGTAATATTGTAAAAGAAACTTTAGAAGAGCTCAAGCTCGATTACAAAATTGTTTCTGTTCCCTCACCTCACCACCTGAGAACAGAAGTACTGGAGTTATCGGGACAATCTCTTGTTCCGATTATTGTAGATGAAGGCGAGGTTGTCAACGATTCACGCAGAATCATTAATTACTTACAAAATAAGTATGCACCTAATAATTAAGGAATTTATAATTATTGACCATAAACCGTTTCGATAAATGCAGATGAAATTAGTAGTTTTTTCGGCTTTGCTGATTTTTATTCTATCACAAGAAAATTTCGTAACTGCACAGGATACTGATTTGAATAACATGATTAATTCAAAATCTTCTATTATAGCGAAAGATGTTAAGGAATGGCGACGCCATATTCATAAAAATCCGGAGCTCTCGAATGAAGAAACCGAAACAGCAAAATACGTTGAATCTTTATTAAAGAAATTCGGCTTGAAACCCCAAACAGGCATAGCGAAGACCGGCGTAGTCGCTCTCCTGCAGGGCGGGCTTCCGGGCCCAACGATAGCCATAAGAGCAGATATGGACGCACTGCCGATCCTTGAAGAGACGGGACTAAAATTCAGCTCTAAGAACAAAGGAGTGATGCACGCCTGCGGTCATGATTTCCATACTTCAATTCTGCTTGGAGTGGCAAAAGTTCTGAGTGAAATGAAAGAAGATATCCCCGGTAAGATTAAATTCATATTCCAGCCGGCGGAGGAAGCGCCGTCAGGTCAATTAGTCGGAGCACGGTTGATGGTAGATGAAGGAGTCCTTAAAAATCCGGATGTAGAAGCAATATTCGGCTTACATGTCGGAACCGATCTTGAAGTAGGCACCCTCGGATACGCTTCAGGTCCGTTTATGGCTTCCAGCGACCTGTTCAAGATCACTATTCATGGGAAACGGGCGCATGGAGCATATCCCTGGAAAGGAATAGATGCCATAATTGTGGCATCTGAAGTCGTGACTTCCCTCCAAACGATCGTCAGCAGACGTATAGACGCTCGGCAACCGGTGGTTATTACTGTCGGAAAAATAAACGGCGGCGAAAATTTTAATATAATTGCGGATGAGGTCGTATTGGAAGGAACTGTCCGGACACTT
>SORU01000042.1 GCA_004402915.1 Fidelibacterota bacterium MT.SAG.2 | reverse complement strand
GTGTCTAAGCGAATGAATTGAGTAATGAGATGAAATCCCTGATTTCTTCGCCCACGAGAATGATCCTGAGAGGGCGGTGCGCTGTTCTTTAGAAATGATGGAATATATTGAGCGATTCAATATTATAAGCCCGGTAAAACTCCCTTCACCATTAGGAATTCATATAGGTCTAAATTCCGGATTGGTCATTGCCGGAAATGTCGGTAGTGATCTACGGATGGATTATTCTGTTATCGGCGATACGGTAAATCTTGCAGCAAGACTTGTTAGTCTCGCAGCAACTGGAGAGATCCTGATGAGTCAGAGCACCTATAAAACGGTATCTGATTTAATACAAGTAGATGGCCCGACTCCAAAAAAAATCAAAGGGAAAAAGGAGCCAGTTAAAGTTTATAAGCTTCATTCGCTGAGAGAGAAATCGGAAGTAGTCTCTTCAACAACAGTATCTGATTTCGTGGGTAGGAAGAAAGAGAAGGAACTATATGAAATTGCATTAAGGAGTATTGAAAGTAAGAAAGAATCGAGACTATTCATAAAAGGTGAAGCCGGTGTCGGGAAGTCCAGATTGAAGGTGCTTCTTAAGATGACGGCAGAATCGAGAGGTATCGCCAGATACGAAGGTCAGTGTTCGAGTTTTGATATGAGTACGCCATATTATCTATGGAACTCACTGCTTCGGAGCATTCTCCACATTAGTCCTGAGACGACTGAAGCAGAGACGAGAAAACTTCTTCATGACGCTCTTCAGATCCTTCATCTCGAGAGGGAGGAACCCTACTTAGCTACACTTCTTTCGCTTCGTTACGAAGAGATACTTCTAGAAGATGATCAGGAACGGAAGAGGAAGATATATGAAGCTGTCGTTCACCTTCTAAAGGCATATGCTGAAAAATCACCCACTCTTTTCATATTTGAGGATCTCCACTGGATAGACAGGTTTTCACAAGAGTTATTGGAGTATGTCTTCTCACAGGAGAAACTTGCTCCAGCGCTTTTTGTTTCTATCTACCGTCCGGAATATATGGATGTTGAGAAGATAGCGTCCCAAGGAGACTTTATTGATCTTGATCGGTTATCAGAGGATGAATCACAGGATTTGATGAGACTAAGGTTTAATTCTGAAAGTATTCCTGATTCAATTATGAAGTTAATACTTGAACGCTCAGAGGGTAATCCATTCTTCATAGAAGAGATAATTAAGACGCTTCAAGAGAAAGAGATAATCTCACTGAAGAGAGGAAAGATAAAGGTTCTCGAAGGGAACATAGAAGCATGGGTTCCCGATACGATACATGGTGTGATCATGGCCAGGATAGATAGGCTCGAAGAGAGAATAAGAGAAGTTCTCTTGGGAGCATCAGTAATAGGTAGGGAGTTCTCACGTCCTGTATTGGAACATGTTGTTGATAACTCCGAGGAGGTGTTACCGAGCTTAAATCAGCTTAAGGGGTTTGAGCTTGTATTAGAGAGAAAAGATGCGAAGGAGTTAGAGTATCTATTCAAGCATTATCTGATTCAAGAGGTAGCCTATAATACTATACTAATTGAGAAACGGAAGAAACTGCATAAATTGATCGCCGATGCTATTGAGTCACTCTATCAAGATAACCTGAAGGACCACTATGAACTACTCGCATTTCATTATGAGAAGGCTGAAGAGTGGGAGAAAGCTGCTGAGTATCTAAGTCGTGCGGGAAGGAAAGTCAGGGAGATATATACAGATGAAGAATCTAAGGAGTTCCTTGAGCGGAAAGAGAGCGCGGTTGAGAAGATATTTGAATCTAAGAGCGCCAAGAGGAAAGGATGGATTCTATTAGGACGAATAACAGCCTCTATTGCCGCTTTTCAGACAGTTTTTTTAGGGGTTGCATTTCTTGGAATGGTAGGGCTTTTCATCTATTCATTGCCTTTATTTTTCAAGCTATTCTTACAGTCTGGCTCATTATCTTTCATTAATCTTATCCTGGGAATGTTGCAACTTATAATTATGATAGCCTATCTACCCCCATTTATCTACTTTTTTGGTGTACTTCCATACTTAAGCAGCCAAGCTCAATTTTATGATTTGTTAGGGGAAAAAATACAAGTAACATTTAAGAATGGGAAGAATGTTTCACTCAATTTTTCTGATATTGAGTCGTTTCGATTCTTTGATAAAAGGCGAACTGCCAATCGCCCACTAAAATATAAGCTCCTCGATCCGTTTGGAAGAATAACTGATTTAGAGGGTTTGAAAATTAAGTTTTGGTTCAAAGAAGTACTTTTCAGCTGGCCTATGTCGTTTTTAATGATGGGATTGATTATCGCTGTTGGAGTGAGCTATGCTGTTGGAGTAATCTTAGTAAATTTTCAAAATTATCATTTGGGAGAATTTATCTTTATTTTGTTGATTGCCATATGGTTGTTTAGTGGACCACTCCCATTTCCGATAGGTTTTGGATCAAAGTTAGGTGAGATTCATTTAATACTCAAAACAGGATTCCACAGAAAAAGACTTCTATTCCCATGGTTAAATACCTTAGAAAAAAGTCGTCGTATCTCTTTTTCACCCTCAGACCCAAAGGAATTTTTCAGGCAGTTAGAAATAGCGCATAAAAAATGGTACAGAGAGCCGAGACAGAAAGAGCAAACGACCTCTGTAACTAAGAATGTTATTTTTAACAAGCGTAAACTGGCGATGGGACTAAGTATATTTGGAATTCTGTTCATTGGAATCATATATGCCTGGATCAAGTTTTCAGAAGTCGGGGGAATCGATACCGTTAGGAAACAAGAAGGAAGAGTCTTCGAAAAATATCATCTTACTGACTCGACAGATGCCTCTCAATATTTTTCAGCAGGTGTCTATTTCCAAGATAATCTACAATTTTTTAAGGCAAGAAAAAGTTTCGAGAGTGCTGTCTCAATGGATTCGACAATTGTTGAGGCGTACTTTCACTTAATCTCTTTGAGGATATTCTTTATCGATCCAATAAAGAAAGAAAAACTAAATAAACATATCTCTAATTTGTTATCGAGTAATTCATTTTCCTCGATAAAAAATAGATTAATGGCTCAGGGAGCATTAGCGCTACTAAGAGAAGATTGGGAAAACGCAAAATCTAATTTCAGTGAAATAGTTAATCAATATCCCGAAGATCAAGATGCCTGGTATGGACTTGGCGATGCTTACTATCATGAGGGAAAGGAACATAAAAATGCAATCAAAGCATTCCTGCATGTAATCGAATTAACGCCTTTAAATTTAAATCCATACTATTATATTTTAAACATTTCCCTAAAAGAAGGTCTCCACGAAGAGGGTTTAATCTATGCTCAAAGATTTGTAAAGTTACGAATAGGAGGAACCCACTGGCTTATTTATTTAGCTCGACTACATCAACTAAACAGAGATACAGAAGCAGCATCTGATATTTATAAAAGAATCTTATCAGCAAGTAGCTGGACCCATTATCAAAGTGGGATATTCGGCATTTATCCGGATTACCCCATAAAAAGATCTGCCCTCGATAACCTGGCATATATATATCAAGTAACAGGTGAGTATTCAACCGCAGAGAGTGAATATTATAAACATTTTTATCCGCTAATGCCATTTAGAAAATTTGCGGAATGGCCCAAGGATATCTCTGTAGGTTATTACTTAGCTCAACTTTATGCGGAACAGGGTCAGTACACTAAATCGATTAAGATATTAGAGAAAGCTCTAAAAGCAAGATACAATGCGGAATCTCAAAGATTATTGATTAATTATCCTCAAAATACTCTCCAAGAATATGTCGAAAAATCAATCAGAGTAAACAGATCGATTAGGGCAAAAGAAGGAAATCTTAAAAAGGATCGATATTTTCTAAGTACTTTGGCATACTACACTTCTTTCTCAGGAAATAAGGAGTACTCAGAAAAACTGTTAGAAGAAGCATTATACGGTGTCGATAAAGTGATAGATTTGAAACTGTATATCTTATGGATGAGAGGAATGATGCATGCCGAAAATGGAAAATATGATGAACTGATTTCTATTATAAGGGAAGCGGAAAACACTTTGGAGAATGCGAAGATTACCGGATATTTTGAAAGTCAACGCTTCCCATTTCTCTCATTCATCATCCCCTCCGATTATAGGCACGATATAATTCAGGAAGATCTTCAATACAAGGGAGATGAAATACTCAATGCCTTACTTCTGGAAAAGTATTTTATTGATGGTGATTATAGTCAAGCATTGAATGAATTTAGCAAACTGACAGAATCAAAGTTTTTGCATGATTATTATCTATATAAAATAGCAATTATACATTTAAAAAATGGTAATTTCAATACGGCGCTATCAAGGACCGACGAGATGCAGGACCCTGCTATCTACAGGGATGCAAGAAACTACATCTACCCAAGAGCCTTTTATGCAAGGGGACTTATTTATGAAGAAATAGGTGAATCCGATTTAGCAATAGAAAACTATGAAGCCTTACTTAAACTTTGGAAAGATGCCGACGAGGAGATTCCGGAACGTAGAGATACAATCAAGCGATTAGCGGCTTTGAAACAGAAAAGTTAGATATTACTGACTCCAAGCAGGTGATTTCGTCGAGACGAGGAAGATGGTTTTGTTGAAGTAGAACTGTCCCATAAACGTAGGTTATGACACACAATTTCGCAGTGCCAAAACTCATGAAATCGGCATTACGGGACAAACCGGGACAAAAAATGGTCACTCTCAGGTCACTGCTCTCTATAAGTGACTGATACATAAGGGCAAGCAACGTCCTTCTAAGCCGTAGGTTATGTGTTCGAGTCACATCGGGCGTACTCTGTATTGATTGATACCAAAGAATTTACGGCGATATCGTGAACCCTTCTCAACTATACATAATATCGCAATATGGACTAAATGGGACCCTGTGGGACAGATTTACGGCACTAAATGGGCACTAGTTTTTGGCAAACTGGTGCCGTTTTTTGCCAAATGCCGGAATAAGGATGGCAGAAGTGGGATTTTTTTTATTATGTGATTCTTATTGAATTCTTATGGATTTCTTATGTGTTTCTTATCGAGTTATATAGTGATTCTTGGGTTAATATGTTGATTATTATGGTTTTTTGATTTAAGAAACGGGCGAGGTACTACACAAATGTGTAATTTGGAATCTACTACAACTTTTGGGGGTGAAATAAATTGCCATAACTACCTAAAGGATATTGAAATTATAGCTGGTAACTGGTTATATTATATATTACACTCAGCGATAGGGAAAATTTCAATAAAATGCGTCCACCAATAATTCTGTATAAATAGTAATAGGTCGGGATAGACAGATGGATGATAAGTCCCGCGGTGCATTTTCAATCTGGACGGACTCAGCAATTTTTTACGTTACGCATTTGAGCCATCTTTTGCTCCTATTTCCTTTGCTGTGTGTTCCGATTGTCACTGACGCACTGCAGAGTTTACTCATACGCCAGAAAACTCAAGGGCAAGTTCTCTCTCCTCTGTCTGCCGCCCGACAAGTCTGGCCCTTTGTTGTGCCGCTCTTCCGCATCAAACTTTTGTTCGAGGTCCGGGCATTGCTGTGGGGTATGATACCAATATATGGCTGGGTCCGAGCGATCAAGGATCGTTTGCACTGGGCCATGGCTTCCAATGTGGTCGTTTTTGAAGGGCTTTCTGGCAAGGCTGCTCATGATCGATGTCGCGAATTGATTGACAAGTACTCCGCAGGAATCGGCAATAGGGCACTGTTCACAGTCCCCACTGCCATATCTGTAATGTTCCTCATTGCATGGGTTGTTGCAGGTACAATCTATCAGCCCTTTTACGCTCAAGGGTTCTGGCTTTTTCTACTTATGATGTTTTGCTTGATAGTTCCATGGAGCGGGGCAGCAAATACACTCTTATATCTTGAGCTGATACGTCGAGAAAAAAGTCTTTTCGTGGCAGAGAGGACCTAACCATCGGCGGGCGGACAAGGAATATCTGGACATGCTCTATCTAGCTGCACGCGAGAATGACCCTGCTGAAAACACTGCGAGTATTGATAAATTTCCGATGATAGAGAATAAAAACATTTGTAAGCATTGCTCGTTCAAAGAAATTTGTTACCCTGACAGTTTTATGGAATTATAAATGAAATGCCCGAACTGTAAATCAGAAAATGTAGATCAGATTCTAAGAGGATTACCTGACATGACTAACATATCACAGAAGGATATTGACGAAGGCCAAATAATCTTGGGAGGCTGTCTTGTCGGTGAGAATGACCCGGATTGGCAATGTAATGAATGTGGGAATGGAGTGGGAGAGAGGATCCAGCGATTTGATGTGAACGGGTTTAAACGAGAGTTCAAAATTTGGATGATGGCATATTTTTAGTCCATAAATATGATTAATTTGACACTCAGAGCCGCTTTAGGCCTTAGTTCTTAGGTTGATAATGGTAGCACCACAGTTGCAACGCATTTCCTGAGCTAATCCCTTACGCGGTTGAATGTAAAGGTATGACTTGCAATTTACGTTTTCGCAACGCATGTGCTCCAACAGTTCCTTAAATGCGACCACGACTTCCTTGAACTCGCTGCCTTGTAAGTTGGCCCAGTCGTTGAAATGGACGGACGGGTTTATACTCCATTCTTCTGCATTTGTTCTAGCGATGAGCTCCTTCGCTTTGGCCCGCTTGGCAATAAGTAATACTTTCTCAGATTCTCGTTTCCAGTGTGCCGCAGATTTTTCTGCTTTTTCAAGATTCTTCTTCCACTCTTTGAGAGTGGGTGGCATAAGATCGCCGAGGTCGTAGCGACCGTCACCACTGAATCTGGGGCGCGCACGGAGATTATCGGCTAGAAGAGTTGCAGTATATTCAAGATAATTCCGCAACAGAGAGGCAGCCGTAGAGACATTTTCCTGGTCAAGCGCGTCCTGAATTTCACTCCAGATATCATGGTGATCCCAAACTCGTGGACCCGCATCAATTGTCCAATTTGCAAAGGACAGACTGCGTGTAATCAAACCCTCAGTTTTCATGTATTGCAGCCATACTTTATCATGTGTAGTAAGAATAAACTGTGTGTCCGGAAACTTTGATTTCAAAAGGCGGCATACTTCGCGACGATGTCCGGTATCCACCGACATGAGTACATCATCTAAAAGTGCAAAGGTGAAATTATCACCGAGAGTATGTTTCATTAAAGCTAAATAAAGGCAAATACCCATTCCATCCTGATGACCCTCGCTGTGGTATGCGCCGGGAGGGAATAATCCTCGACCATAGAAATCAACATCGAAGTTCAATTTCGCAGGTGCTGAAATAAGTTTACCGAGGAATTCATCTTCGTCCTCATGATTAATAATGCGGTAGTAAATTGTGAAGTCAGCAGCAACTTTATCGTATATGTCTTCCAATATGCCAGTGGAGATTTTATTGTATAAGTCTAATACTTTCTTGGCGAGAGACTCATGGGTCTTCAGTTTCTCCTCTTCTGAAACTGAGGCTCGGTACTTTTCATACCGCTCCTGAGCAACAATTAGGCAGTCACGGGCTTCGTCTTCGGTCGACTTATCAGGTAAGGCATTTACTGCAGCGTGGCATTCATTTATCTGGTCTAGTGGTTTGGTATTTGGAAACCACCAAGATTCAGAAACAATCTTCAAAGCTGCTTCAGGTTCGCTCTGCTCTATTAAAAAATCGGTAAGTACCTGCTTGCTGTTCTTAAGATATGTTAGGTATTCTGATAGTTCAGATTTTTCAATTGGTGGAGTAAGTAAATTGCAATAAATCAAGGTCTGTTCTATTGTCTCAATTCGATCGGACAATGATTGAACGATACTGTTTATGCCCTCCTCTAGCTGATCCAAAAGATTCTTAATCTTCTCTGCACTTAAAATCTTTGAGTTTAGATACTCACGCAAAATTGCAGCATTCCATTCCTTATCACAAAGGGGGCATGCGTCTTCAATCACGAGTTCGAGTCCCCTTTTGATGAATCCATGTCGCTGAGCAAGTATTAAAGTCTTATCGTCATCATTCAGTTTCTCCAGAATAGTCTTAGCTGACTGCCTGCCTTCTGAAAGCAGGGAGGGTTCTCCTTTTTTGATTTCTGATATGAAAGTTGTGAGTTTTTTTAATACCGTTGACTTGTGCAAAGTCGGTTTCTTTTCCGCAGCTTCAGGTATTGAAATCCCATCTTTAAAAGAAGTATCCTTAATCAATTCTGTAAGATCCTTCAAGCCAAGAAGATGTCTGTTTTTATTTGCCTCTTTTAGAATGTGAGCAAGATCGAAGTTATCTATCTTGAATACGTTTTTCAGTTCGTTTTCGGCACGCGAGAGTCCACGTTCGGCTTCTTTCGCTTCTGCTTTTCTTTTATTTGAGAAGGTAGTAAATGATTTTCGTAGATTCTCTAGATGTTCTAGGCGTAGTAGCGTCTGAACATCTTCGGATCGCTGTCCTGGTGGAGTAATAATGTACTTAACTATCTGGCGACGAGAAAGCGCAAACTCAGGATGTGTTTGTAACTCATCAATGACAAGTTTTATGTCAGTATCGTCGGGGGTAATTTTTACCTCTCTTGGAAATTTCACTGATCGGAATATCTTGACGGATTTCCCAAGAGAAGGAATATCAGCAGTAATTGTCACATTTGCATTTTCTGGATGGTCGCGTTCGTCCACATGTGGAGCGTGGGATTTGACACTTAGACCTGTTGTCCCCATTCCTGACAAGCGAGTTACATCCCCTGTGATGCAGAACTCGACTGCGTCTACAACTCCGCTTTTGCCCGTCCCATTAGGACCACAGATTCCTAAATTTTCTGAATCGAGGGTAATATTAAGTTTCCGTATGCCACGAAACTCTTCTATATGAACGGTCTTAATCCGAATCATGTTTAACTCTTTTGGGGAGGTTTGAATAGAGCCGCATAGATTTCGTCAGTTTTGGGAACGATCGGTTTTCGTAGCAATTCTTCGAGGCGGTCGATCGCATCACTTTCGATTACCTCATCTGCACGCATGGCAGCAGTAAATTGATCTATAACTTTTACGACTGTTGGCGAAAGATTTATTTGCTCATCTTGTTTTGCCAATTAATTGTCCTACTTGAGTCATATTGTTCAGCAAGATATGAGCGATCTTACCAAGTGTCAATCTAATTCCTTTACTCCAAAATCTTGAAGTTTATAAGATTATTGTGTATGAACCCCTTACTTATAAGGTACAATTTATCAGCCAATCCTATTTCGTTGCCTCAAAAGCAACTTGCAACGATTCATGGTATAAGAATTCTATAGAAAAGGAGAACTTAACTATGAATTGGATTATTACACCGGACAAATATCTTACAAAGGATGACACAAAACATCTTCGGAAAACTTGCCATGAGGGAGCGGCAATTGCAAAATCAAAAGGCATACAAGCACCCGTCAGGGATGCATTGATAATTGAACTCGCTCTTGGCTCCGGTCTTAGAGTTTCAGAAATGGCGAACTTGAAGATTGAGGATCTCTACCTCAAAAAAGGTCAAGGGGCGCTTCATGTGAAAAATGGTAAGGGGGGCAAAAATCGAGTTGTTGATATTGGATCTAATCTAAAAAAACAGATCCTTGAATTCTTGGATTATCGTACTATGGACTCCCAATTCCTCTTTCCGTCAGAGAGAGGAGAGAAGATGACTCGATCCGGAATACAGCAGATCTTTAAGAAGTGGGCGAAGAAATCAGGGATTTCATCTCATTACTCAATTCATTCGCTTAGACAC
>SORU01000041.1 GCA_004402915.1 Fidelibacterota bacterium MT.SAG.2 | reverse complement strand
TTGAAATGAAAAGAGGAAATCCCCTTCACATAATACATATACGGTATTATCAGGTCGATTTACGCGATGGAACGTTGGATCAAGCTAGTAGAGGTAGGTTCCCAAAAACGTTAAATGCTAGAGGTTTTGGGAACTTGATTTAGAGACGGGTATTGACACCGATTTTGAGGTTTTGGGAAGGGTTTAACGGAAGGTCACTGAAAATGCCAAAAACGACCGTTTGTAAGACTAGAAAGTAGTGTCCCAAAAGCTAATTTTCAGAGCAGTGACATTATGCATTATGAATTCCCCACTTTAGCCGAGCAACCGGTTTCCCTTTAGCCCGGTTTTCTTTTTCGAAGCGATGTTTGTTCCTTCACTTCACGAAGACAGTTTTAATATTCACGAACTCCTTGATCCCGTAGTTTGACAGTTCACGACCATACCCGCTTTCTTTAACACCGCCGAATGGCAGACGTGGGTCTGACCTTACAGAGGTATTCACGAAACAGCATCCCGCTTCAAGCTCAGTTGCTGCTATCCTTTCTCCTCTTTCCACATCTTCGGTGAAGACCGCTGCCCCTAAGCCGAATACGGTATCGTTCGCAACTCTGATCGCTTCTTCCTCGTCTCGCACGGGAATAATTGCTGCAACCGGTCCAAACAACTCTTCTTCGTATGCAGGGATTCCCTTCTTGACCTCGGTGAGAACTGTTGGAGGGTAGTATGCTCCTTTGCCGTCTGGAACCTCTCCACCCAGCAGACACTTTGCGCCTTTCTCTATACTCTCCTGAACCTGCCTATGAAGATCATCTCTCAGGTCATGTCGGGCTTGAGGGCCAACAGTGGTGTTCTCATCCATAGGGTCTCCCATTATCTGGGAACGCATTTGCTCTACAAAGAGCTCCTCGAATTGCCTTCTCTGTGACTCCACAACCACGAACCGCTTAGCGGCGATGCAGCTCTGCCCAGCATTTATCAGCCTGCTTGTGACACAGGTCGTGACTGTTGTTACTATGTCGGCATCTTCGAGGATCAGGTAAGGATCACTCCCGCCCAGTTCAAGGACGGTTTTCTTGATGACTTCACCAGCCTTCCTGGCCACAGCCTTGCCAGCGGCTATGCTGCCGGTGAGTGTGACGGCCCTAACCAGTGGATTCTCAATAATCGCTTCCACCTGCCTGCTGCCGACCAGCAATGTTCTGAAGATATTTTCTGGAAAGCCTGCCTTTTGGAAAACCTGTTCGATCGCCAGAGCACAACCCGGGACGTTCGAGGCATGCTTCAAAACGCCAGCATTGCCCGCCATGAGGGCAGGTGCCGCAAACCGGAATAGCTGCCAGAAGGGAAAGTTCCAAGGCATGACCGCCAGGACAACACCAAGAGGTTGAAACATGACAAAGCTTTTGCTGGCATCAGTTGAGATCTCTTCTGGTTTCAAAAACGTCTCGGCAAGGTCGGCATAATAGTCACATACCCAAGCACATTTTTCTACCTCCGACCGGCCGGCGGCAATAGGCTTTCCCATTTCCAGTGCCATCAAAGTGGCGTACTCTTCCTTATCATCACGGAGAATCTGTGCGACACTCTTCATCAGCTTTGCCCTCTCAGCAAAGCTGGTCCTCCTCCAGCTGAGGAAATCTTCGTGTGCTTGCTCTATGATGCCCTTGACCTCTTCTGACGTATACTCCTCATACTGTCTGATAGTTTCTCCTGTTGCAGGATTAACAGCTTCAATTGACATTACTTTCCCTCCAATATTCATTGAGTTTCTCAACGAGAGCATCGTTGACACTCGGATCCACTAAGACCTCGACCAAACACAATTCTTTTGAGGTAATGGCTGAATTCAGCTGCTCTCTGAGTTCGTTGAGACTTTTCGGCTGGTATGCCTTGATGCCAAAACTCTGTGCGTATATTTTGAAGTCTGGATTAGAAATCTTCGTGCTTACCGACCTCCCCCTGGACATACGCTGCTTCCAACTGATAAGGCCGTAATCGTTGTCGTTAACGATGACCACAGTGAAGCCCACGCCCAGTCGTTTTGCCGTTTCCAGTTCCTGAGAGTTCATCAGGAAACCCCCATCTCCCATTACTGCTACGACCTGTCTTTCCGGAGCAATTAATGAGGCAGCGATAGCGCCTGGTAGGGAGATGCCCATGCTGGCCAGTCCATTGCTGATGATGCACCCGTTTGGACAGTAGACCGGGAAGTTCCGTGCGATCCACACCTTGTGAGTTCCGACATCACTAATGAGCAGGCTGTCGTCATCGAGTATCTCCCTGATGATGTTAATTGTACCAGGGATCGTGATGGCCCCGCCATCTTTGAGATCGTAGCTGGCGATGTCGTCAAGTATTCGAAGCCTAATCGGTTTGTACCATTCGTAGTCAAACTTTATTTTCTCTTCTCCAACCTTTGCATCTAGTTCCCAAAGGGCGCCAGAGATATCACCCACAATTTCAACTTCAGGGTCGTAGTAAGTATGTACTTCGGCAGGGACAAAGTCGATATGAACGATTTTCTTGTTGCTCGCTGGATTCCATTCTTCAGGGTCATATTCGGCGATATCATATCCGATCGCGAGGACAAGGTCTGCAGCTTCTACTGCCTCCATAACGTAATCCTTTAATCCAAGACCGATTGCAAGAAGAGATTGATCCATTCTATCGGATATTGCCCCCTTGCCCATGAAGGTGCACACCACGGGGACGTTGTACTTCTCTGCAAATTGGGTCAGATGTTTGCTCGCAAGCTTTCTAATAGCACCGTTACCCGCTAAAAAAAGTGGCCGTTCAGCCTCTTTCAGGAGCTCAATGGTGCGGCTGATAGCCTTGTAATCAGGGCTCGAGCGCCTCACTCTTTGAGGACGAATAGGTGTTAGTTTCCTCTTCACCTCTTGCTTGGCAATATCTTCTGAGAGCTCGATATGGGTCGCCCCTGGCTTCTCGTACTCTGCAACTTTGAAAGCCTTCCGGACTATCTCAGTGACAGATTCCGCTGCGGATATAGATGTGTTCCACTTAGTGACCGGTTTGAACATGCTGACAATGTCGATATATTGATGACTCTCGTGATGTAACCTCGTGAGGCCTCCTTGGGCGGTGATGGCAACCAACGGTGCTTTATCTAAATTTGCATCGGCGACTCCTGTAAGCAGGTTCGTTGCACCGGGACCAAGGGTTGATAAACAGACGCCGGCTTTCCCTGTCAATCTCCCCCACACGTTCGCGATAAATGCAGCGCCCTGCTCATGTCTGGTGGGCACAAATTGAATGGAGGAGCTCTCCAACGAAAATAAGAGGTCTTCGTTCTCTTCACCCGGCACTCCGAAGATGTACTGGACCCCTTCGTTCTCAAGGCTTTTGACAAATAAATCGGATACTTTCATTAATCGGCTTCCCTTTTATAGAATGGCGTAAACTCTTAGCCTGCACCAAGTACTTGGAACACATACCATGTTACACATTAAGCCCTTAGATTGCACTAAAAATTTACTCATTTCTCATAAAGGTATGGATTCTGACACACAGAAAATATGTCTCATAAACGTTCGTTTTTGAATCAATTTTCTATACTTCAAAAACATCCAATTTAAGTCAGTTTCCGCATTTCAATACCCATTCAAGAATCAAAATCTCATAACCACATACTCTTAGTCGTTTTTGAGACTCGCATGCAGACCTATTCCAAACTATACCACTTTTGAGTGCCCTATCGCTGTAAGTGCCTGATACTCAGCATAGGACACTGTTCTTTTAAGCCATTGGCCGGTGGTTCGAGTCCACCCGGGCGTACCACTCAAAAGCAGTGCTGTCAATGTTTGTAAGAGATTTTCTTCCGCAATTATCCGAAATTAAAAAAGTGTCCCAAAAGGCATTATGGGACATTTTGGGACAACACCATCTTCCTTGTCTGGACAAAATTTCCTGCCTGTAGGCAATAGAAGTATATGCCTGAAGCGAGATTTGAGGAGTACCCGGAACTCTTTCAGAAACATAGCAGCTGATGCTTATTTCGGGGCAGGGTCAAATGTCCTGATTTTTATAAGTATTGAAGAAATTTTACTCGCCAGCCTTCTGCGCAGTCCAGTCCGGTTTGATATAGCTCATGGAAAGTTAAATCACTCAATTTCGGATAATCAAACTGAGTTGGAAGACTCGCCTGATGGGCGCTCCTTTTTCATCATTGTAACTGCCTGAGATTGATATACCAAAGTTAGTCGATAAAAAATGCTGAAGCCGGATTGAAATAAAATCTCTCGTCAGCTTGTCGGGTTTTGAGGATGCCCTTAAGATAACTTCCTCCTGACCATGTCCCATTCTTATTTCAAGGAAATTATCAATTGTGCTCAAATACCTTCTTATAGAAACACTATTTGTATAACCTAATTTTCCATCTTTAGGTATAATCGACGTATTTTCTCTTAAATACCATCTGCCCACATATTTTGCGAGAGAGAGTCCATATATATCAACTTTAGAATTGATAAATTCCATTCGTCTATAATTTGCAGAAAATTCCCATCCATCTCCAACACTTTGAAACACCTCAATCCTGGTAATTTGGTTAGCAATTACGGTAGGATCTATGCCTGCATCGAGGCGTAAATTGGCGTATGAGTTTCTCCATAACTCATAGTATATGTCAATAAATAGTGACTCATCTCCGATTGAAAACCTTTCTGTTTTTAAGCCTCCAATAGCGATTGAACCATTAGCTAATTCCCTATTAACACCAAATGTTGTTGTATTCCAATTCTCTCTTTTTGGTGTGAAAGTTTGCAGTTCTTGAGATACAGTAAACTCCCATAGGGTCGCGGAGGGGATCCTGTTTAAAATTCGTATTAGCATATCTATCTGATATTTATCTCCATCATTGTCTCGAGCAAGAGTAAGATCAAAACGGGCTTCCGAAAACTGCCGGTTTTCAATAAGTACACTCGCTCGCGCAACATAAGGCTCGGATTTATCAGGTTCTAATTCCATCCAGCGCTTATAAGCCTCGATAGAGTTATTCCGCTGATTAGACCATTTATACATATCACCGAGTGCAGACCAAGCATCTGCGTAGGACGGGTGATACTTTACCACTTTCTGAATATCATTTTCTGATTTGTTGAACTTTCCCATCCAAGCGTAAACACGTCCTCTTCCAAGTAATCCGTCTGCATCATTATCGTATTTTGAAAGTAAATTGGAATATGCCTTAATCGCCTCCTGATGATTCCCGGAAAATGCTAAAGCCCTCGCCAATCCAAAAAGTGCTACATAAGATTCGGGCTCACTTTCAAGTATCCTCTTGTATTCTATTATCTCGGATTCGAAATTCTCTTGGGCATAAATCTTGTGTGGTATTAAGATAGTGTAAATTAAAAGAAAAATTATCAGATGAAATTTCATTGTTGAACAATTCCTCCAAATCCTTTTCTTTCCATTTTCCCCCATCCTTTTTCTTTTCTCATGGCTGATATGAAACCATGTGCTCTCCAATAAGTTAAGAACTGCCGGTATCCAAAATTTTCCAGTACAGCCAACCAAAATAGTTTCATCAAATCAGAAAATCGTGGATAACGGCGAAATGTCAGCTCTTCCAAGCCGACGGCAGCCACAGACAATGTCACACCGAATATAAATGCAGCCATAAAGAAGGCGATGATATAAATACCGGATGCGCTTCCAATTATTACAGTCAACGCGAATACAAAATATCCGGGCATCTCAATCGCCGGTCCGAGCATCTCAAGAAAGTAAAAGTAAGGGTAGGCAATCATTCCTATTTTCCCATACTTTCGATTGAAGAGCATTATTTTATGTTTCTTTAAAGTTTCCATTAAGCCCCGTTGCCATCTATCACGCTGTCTGCCGAGCGTTTTCAGTGATTCAGGGCATTCAGTCCATGCAACGGGATCCGGAATATATGTGATTTTGTAAGGAATGTTGTTATCAAGGCAATGCCTGTGAAGTTTTACGATTAATTCCATATCCTCACCTACAGTATCTGTAGAGTAACCATTTACATCAACAACTATACTTCGTCGAAAAATACCAAAAGCTCCGGAAATTATGAGTGTTGCATCCAAAGCATCCCATCCCATACGCCCTGCGAGGAAAGCCCTAAGATACTCGAGAACTTGAAATCTTGCTATCAAGTTCTTAGGAAGTCCTACCTTTACTACCTCTCCGGATCTTATCACACATCCATTAGCTATTCTGATAATTCCTCCGACGGCTATAGTTTTATTATCCTCTAAAAACGGTCGAACTATTCTGGTCAGAGCCTCTCTTTCCAAGAGGCTATCTGCATCCATCCCGCAAAAGAGAGGTGTAGTACAATAATTTATTCCTGTGTTTAAGGCGTCTGCCTTACCTCCATTTTCCTTATCTATGACCCAGAGATTAGAATATCTCTTGCTATTGTAGATTGCTCCGACACGATTTGTTAGGAGATTCGCTGTCGGGGCTCTCGGAGTTAATACAAGCTCGAACGACTCGGTAAGAACAGCTAAGGTCCTGTCTGATGAACCGTCATTTACTACAATAATCTCATAGTCAGGATAGTTAAGCGTCAATAAAGATTTTATCGATTCAACGCAGGTGGCTTCCTCATTATATGCCGGCGCTATTAACGTTATTGGAGGGGCTCCCGCGGAAGATATGAGTTCATTAATGTTAAGAGCCTTTAATCTTTTTACGTATTTTCGATGGGCTGAGTACGCAAACAAACTGGTGATGAGGTAGACTGAGTTTAACGAAATGAAATAAAGCAATACTATATAATTGAATACTTCAAGAATTAATAATAATATATAGACGACCATTCTATCTAATGGTCAACACATTCTGCAATAGATCAACGTGCTTATGATTTGATTTTGCTAATTGTTGTAGTAATCCGATCTTTCCGAGATTTTTTAAGCCCACAGCAGCATAGCTGGCGATCCAGTAAGAATCCTCCTGAAGCGCATTTATCATTACTTCAGTATCTTCTGTTGTTCCAATGACTCCTAAGGCATTTATAGCCTGAGCACGCACATAGATGTTCTTTGATTCAGATTGTTTACGTATCGCAGCTAAATGATCTTTTGTACCTACTACAGACAATAATCGAAGTGATGATTTTAACAGATCAGGTTCATTTTCGTTGTTGATAATTTCGAATGCTATTTCGGCAGATTTCAAATCCTTTAACTCCCTTAGAGTTTCCACAGCAATAACCCTAACCCATGTGGAATTTTCTTTACTCCTCAAGGATTCCCGTAAGGCAGGAGTAATGTCTGATCCGATTGACGCTAACATTGATACCAGGAATCCCTGACTCCAATTTTCGAACTTATCGAGATTGGCAATCACGGGTAAAGCTAACTCTGGTGATTTCTCTCGGCATAGTGCCCTAGCAGCGACCATTTCTACGAGCGGTGACGAATCATCAAGAGCCAGGATTACTTCTCTTTTATATTTTTGAATACCAAGTGCGCCAAGCGTTTGAACAGCACGTGCTCTTACCTCGGATACCGGACTTTTAAGTTGATCAACTATCGCATCTAAATATGGAAGCGACAATTCCTTTATTTTTTCGAGTTCGACCCCCTTTATACCCCGAGAATACTTCAACAGGTAATTGACAAAAATTAATGAATCAAAAGACCTAATCTCTTTCCAAAAATCATATTTTGATTTCTCACCATTCACAAAATCAAAGAACGAGGTTTTCCAGCTGTTTTCTAATCTTGTAAACCGGCGATATTTTAAAATGTTTGCGAGTCGGAGTAATACGGTTAAACCGGCAAATAATATTGCTAAGATGAACAATATCCCGATAGCAACAAAAAGCACTGATAATATCAGTTCGTTTACAGGTAGATCCGAGAAATATTCTTTTAAAAATGACTCCAATGAGTTATTGGAATTTTAATATTATTGAGATTTGTGGGCTTTTCTTTCCACTGTACGCGTAATTCGCTTCATTCCCTTCTGTATTACGATGCACCACACTCCCTATTGTCAATATCATTATCACCGTAATAGTAGAAATTTCATCATTTATTTATAAGTTTCCGTACGCGTGCAACCAGTTCAATCGGCGAAAATGGTTTTATCATGTAATCATCTGCGCCCAATTCCAAACCCTTCACAATATCGGCTTCCTTTCCCATTGAAGTAAGAATAATAATGGGCATTTTAGAGTTTGAGGTCTCATTCCTGATTCTTGAAAGCAGTTCATAGCCATCCATGCCGGGCATTTTTACATCCAGTATGGCCAGAGAAAGATTCGTTTTACGGATGAATTCGAATGCGTCCGAACCATTTAAGAAATGTTTGACCTCAAATCTTTCTCGTTCAAGCCTGTCGATAATTAAAGAGGCGATAAGCATATCATCTTCCGCAAGTAAGATTGTCCTAATCTCTTCCTTCACCTCGTCATTTTCAGATATGATTCTATTTCTACCTGATGCTTTGGCTTTATATAGGAGCCTGTCTGACTTGGAAATAGCCTCCCCAACTTTTTGCTCACTACCTACGGATGTAATACCTGCTGAAAATGTGATGTGAAATTCTTTTTTATCCTCTGAAAGAAACAATTTCTCTCTAATTGAATCGAGAGCTTTTTGAAGAGCTGCCTTCGCTCCATCAACTCTTGTATCAGGAAACAATACTACGAATTCCTCACCGCCCCATCGCGCCATGAGATCAGATTTTCGCAGAACGTTTTCTACCGTATTAGATAAACCCTTTAGTACTTCGTCGCCTATCTTGTGTCCATAAGTGTCATTGACCTGTTTAAAATGATCAATGTCCAATAAACCGATACTGAATGGTTTTCCCGAGCGACTTGAAATCAACATTGTTCTTTGATATGCTTCCAACAACGCAGACCTGTTTGCCAAACCCGTTAACGGGTCTTTTCTGAGTTCTCTGTTATACTCAGAAAATTTTTGAAGCCTGGCATTTACTATAACTGAAAGAGTGTTCGGGTCGAACGGTTTTTCCGTAAACTCATCTGCACCCAATGCAGCACACTCAGCTTTAGCAGCCTCACCCTTTTTTGCGGTCATTATTATCACCGGAATCGATGCAGTTACAGTACGCTCTTTCAAATCCACTAACAAATTTCTTCCGTCTCCATCAGGCAAAATCAAATCCAGGAGTATCATGGAAATCTCGTTTGATTCGATTATCTCCGTAGCATCTTTTATGCTCTTCGCTATTAATATTTCTCTGTTAGGAGCTTTTAATTTTTCTTCTAAAACACGAAGGAGGTCCTCGTCATCTTCTATAATCAATAGTCTTTCTTTTTGAAAATTAGAATGAGCCGTTAGTTCCTTTAATAATTCTATTAAATTATCCGCGTGGGTGACTACCGATTCGGATGAGGAATCTTCTAACGTTCCGGCCATTTCTGTAACTTCCGGGAAACCGTAAGTCCCACCTGAACCTCTTAGCTGATGAGCCAGCCTCCGTAAAGTATCGATAGCCTTCGAGCTATCTTGACTAAAATCGTTCTTAGCCATCTCGAGGACCTCTAACTTGGACACCAGACCACGCAAGTATAAAGATTTTAACTCTTCGTCATCCATTATGAAGAATCCTTCTCCTAATTTCCTATCTGATAGTTATTATGTTTATTCCAAATCAAGAATTTTCCCTTGACCAGGTTGATAACCGCCTTTCCGTTAGTGGCGGAAATGGATTTAAAACTACCTCGTTCTGGTTGTCGGGTAAGCAAATCACTGTTTGATTCATCAACAACAATTAAAAAAAATTAATAGCAGTTCTACCCTAATACCT
>SORU01000040.1 GCA_004402915.1 Fidelibacterota bacterium MT.SAG.2 | reverse complement strand
AAATCCCGATAGTACCCAACATCTAAGTAATATTTATCAAAAATCAAATAATATTATAAAATATATTTATAATAATTAATATAAAATAATAAAAATATATATTGACATTTAAAGTAATATAATTATAATTTCTTTTATAGTTATCCTTTCAATGGCAAATTTGAATAAGGAAAAACGTATCTGTATGTTTGTTCGTATTAAAAAGACTGATAAATATGAGTATATTCAAATAGTGGAGAATAAAAGAGAGGGTAAGAATACGATCCAGCGAGTGCTTGTTTCTCTCGGAAGGGCTGATAAGCCACGGACAAAAGAGAAAATGCAACAATTACTTGTTTCTCTTAATGGACGCATAAAAAAATTAAACTTCCCTCATATTTAGATTTCTTCCACTAATTCGCGGTCAAGTTATAATCCAATAAAGCAATAAATAAGACATTCGTATATTGCATTTTAATTCAATTCCGATTATTATCTTACATGAAAAATATTGTTGGAGGATCGGTCCGTGGTTAAGATACTACTCATTATATTATTTTCTCTCCTGACTTTTAGCCAAACCTGCGAGGAAAAGAGCAAATACTCCCCTATAGATTTATCGTTGGTCTTTACGGCGAGCGTTAACGGCGAAGTTGAGCCATGTGGTTGCAAGACTGGGCCATCCGGCGGTCTTGCCAGGAAAGCAGCTTACATAAACACACTTCGTTCTGAAGGTAAGCAAGCTATTATACTCGACAGCGGAGATCTTTTCTTTCAGAAAGAATATCTGAGTGATTCTACGCGGAATGAAATGGCGGCCAAGGCAAATCTGATTGTAGATGCATTTAATGAGATGAGTACAACCGCTATAAATATTGGAGATGACGATTTTATATTAGGGCTAGATTATCTCTTATCTCTCAGGGACAGGGCAAAATTTCCATTCATTTCTTCAAATATATATTCAGCTGAATATAACAAACCCATTTTCGAAGAATATGTTATTTGGAATAATAATGGGTTTAAGGTGGGTATAATCGGATTAGCGTGGAGTAGCGGAAACTATCCCGAGTCGGTAATTGTTCAAGATCCTACTATTTCGGCAAAGAAGGTGATTGCAAAGATACGCAACAAAGTTGACCTGATAATTGCTTTGACTCACATGCCGTTAAAGGTAGAAGCAGCATTTGCCGATTCAATCGCAGATGTGGATTTGTTTATCGGCGGGCATGACGGTAAAGGGATGATAAAGCCTAAATTAGTAAATAAGCGCGGCATATATAAAGCAGGAAATGAGGGAGAGAGTCTCGGTATCATTGAGCTTAAACTAACAGATCGCCGAAAGAATATCAATGAAATCACGGCGAAATTGCTGAATCTAAGAAGAGTTGAAATCAACCTTTCTCGATTAGAGGAGAGTTTGAGAGGAAAAACCCGGGAAAAGATCTATGAGGATAATAAACAAGATGCGGCAAAATTAGAAGAATTGAAAGCCAAAAAACTTAAAATTTCGGAAGAGATAAGAGGTTACCCCAATACCGCCTCCTTCTCACTTCTGAAGCTTACCTATGAATATCCCTCTGACGAAATCATAGAATCATTTGTGAATGATTATCGTAGTCATTTTCCAATTGCCGCTCAAGAAGATGAAGCTGAGGAAGAACTGCTTTTCGAATAAAAAATTATTACTTGCATGATTGAGGCTATATATTAAATTTGAGTTGTGAATGCGAGAGTAGCTCAGCTGGTAGAGCTCCACGTTGCCAACGTGGTGGTCGCGAGTTCGAATCTCGTCTCTCGCTCTGGGAGAATGGTAGGTAATCCGCCCTTGACTTGGCGGATTTCTTTTTAAGGCGACGTACCCAAATGGCTAAGGGAAGGGTTTGCAAAACCCTCATTCACCGGTTCGAATCCGGTCGTCGCCTCATCGCCGGGGTGGCGAAACTGGTAGACGCAAGGGACTTAAAATCCCTCGGTCGTTTAGACCATGCGGGTTCGAGTCCCGCCCCCGGCACTTGTTAAAGATTAGTATTAATAATAGCTTACAGAGGATAAGGGAGGGCAAATTGCCTTCCCTTTTATTATTGTAAAATGACAGATTATGCCAAAATATGCCAACTTTAGACACATTTGTGGGTACTCTGGGGGTACTCACCTGAATGGCATTTTGTGATGAAAAAATGATGAATCAGATCAATATAGAAATGCGCAAATTTACGGTAAAATCAGAATTATGGAAGTAAATTCTAGACCTGCGATATTTCTCTCTGCGAAAGGTGTTAAAAAACGCGTAGATACAAAACCCATTAGCTCTGAAGAACTTGGTATAAATCGTGAATATTCTCCAGGTATTATGGATGGAGTTATAAGATCATTGCTGGGTTTTGATTATCTTGAAGTAGAAGCAAATGTCTTAGGAAAAAAAGAGATTATCGAATTAGAAGAATTGCAATATTTAGAAAAATTTAAAAAATTAGGTAAAAGAGAATTTCTGAGAGAGATGAACGAAATAGCATTTCTTGATCTTTGTGACAAGATAAACAAAATTAAAGAAAATATCGTCACCGTGTCAGGCTTAGAAAGCAAAAACCTCCAGGAAAATATTGACTTACAAATAAAAACTATTCAAAATTATGAGAAGTTTAAACTTAATTTTGTTGATTGGTTCACCAGTAATCATTTTGATGTACCAATTATCCCGAAGCAAAACAATTCAATTAAGGGTGCTTATGATAAGATGAGAATTATAAGCCACGATGATGTGGTCATACCGATTGAGCGCTTCCACACGTTGGAAATGGCTTTACCAAAATATATCCAACCCAAAGGAACAGTTTCTGTCCAGCTCAAGGGTACATCTCACGATTCAAAACTTATTGAGTTGCCTAAAATGCAAAGCGCATTTTTAATGTATCTAATGATGGAAAGAGACAAAAGCAGCGATCTGTGGTTGTTAAATCCTGAAAAGCACATCAATAAATTGCAGGAGATTATTAATATCCTTGATTTGCCAATTAAATATTTTAAAGCAATTCAGCATAATCTTGAGGGTGCTTTTACCTGGTTTAATAGTGCTGATGATAGCTATCGCAGAACTATGGCTTCACTTATTAATACTAATCTCAAAAAGAATGGAAATGTGAAAGGTACCCTGCTAATTAGATTACCTAAAAAATTAGTGTTAAAAGGTGGTATATATACTCTTATTAAGACGATCAAAAACACAAAAATAAATATTCTCCAAAATTAATTGTAAATCTTCGTGCGTAACGTTACGCACGCAACTTATCAGTCATAAAATTTCGTAAGATAGAATCGAGATTTAATCCAAATGTTTAGATCTCAGGGAACTATGAAAGATAATAGTAACTAACTTACGGAGTTCGAAATGTCCAAAAAAATCAATTACCAAGTACTGCATAAGCATTCGTCATACTCAACTACTGAATTAGCTTCTCTGCTGAAGGTGTCAAGGCACACCGTACATTATTGGGTGAATAATTGCGGTTTAAAACCAATAAATCCAAATGATCATGGATGGATATTCGATGGAGAAGTCATGAAATCATTCTTAAAGGCAAAACTTAAACGGTTCAAAGTGAAGTTAAAGGATGATGAATTGTACTGTCTTTCATGTAGAATCGGAAGGAGAGGAATTGAAGAATCAATCGATCTTGAATACACGGGTAAGAAGGTTGGTGCTAATTATGTCGACCAGATAAATATTCACGGAGTTTGTGTGACATGTGGACACAAGTGTAGAAGATTAACAACTTCAAATCGCATAGGCGAATTCTTAAAACACTATCCAGGTTACACAAAATAAGGATGGTAAAATTGAACAGGCGTAGAAAACATCTATAGCTATTTAGGAGCTTGTTCTATCTTCTCAAAAGGGCAAAATGAATGGATAAGATAAATAATATCGATAATGTGAATATTAGGCGGCGGTATGAAAGAATATTGGGTGATTTAGAAGGGTACGCTAAAAGCACGGTACGAACAAAAGTTGATGATGTGGGAAAATTCGACGAGTTCTTAGAAGGGAAAGATTTCAGAAAGCTAAATGAAGATATGGCAATAAAATATAAGAACCATTTGAAGGGTTTAATGAGCACCGAGAAGCCAATACAATTGAAGACAGTCCATGGAAAGTTGCTTTCGGTGATAGAATTTTATAATTGGCTACGTAAGCAACCGGGTTATAAAAGAAGGGTAAAGGAATCGGCAATTCAATGTTTTAGATTGAGCAGAAAAGAGACAAATAGTATAGCGACCCAAATTAATCTTATAGAAACTCCAAATTTAGATCAAATTCTGGAACTGGTTGATTCAATTAAGGGTGATACAGAAGTGGGCATGCGAGATAAAGGAATATTTTCATTGACTTTATTAACTGGTATCAGGGTAAAGTCGCTCACAATGTTAAGATTAAAGGATTTCGATAGGAAAAGACTTATTTTGACGCTCAATCCTCTAGATGATGTTGATACAAAGTTTGGCGAAACCATGAATCCGGTGATCGTGCCTCTGGATGATAATCTTCTGAATCAGTTTATATATTGGTTTGACTATCTTCAAAAGGTTAAAGGTTTCACTCCTGAAAATCCGCTTTTCCCAATGACAGAGGTGAAGCAGATGGAAGGGTCACTTTCATATACCGCAACAACCGTAACGAATAAATTTTGGAAATCGCCAACCGCGGTAAATAAAATTTTCAAAGACAGAATAAAAGCAGCGGGATTATCTCATTTTACTCCCCACTCGTTAAGACATGCTCTTGTTCAAATATTTATAAGTTTAAATCCTACAGAAGTAGAAAAATTAGCACTGTCCCAAAATTTGGGTCACAAGAGTCCAGTAACGACATATGGCCAATATGCTAAATATGATGTAAACAAGCGATCAGAAATATTGTCGAAAGAGAACTTACAAAATATAATTAATCGTTCATCGTGGAATATAAATGATGCTTTGGAACAAAAAATCGATTTAATGAATATGGATTTAAATCAAAAATACGAAGAGATTCTTAAACATCTCCTTAAAAATATTAACACTCAACAATAGCAAACATACTTGGTTTACAAATCAGATAATGGAATTGAAAGAGATACAGTGAAAACCTTTTTATGAGTGTGAATTCTGGAAGACATAGACCACATTGAACAAATATTAATTAGCCTTTTATCAATTGAGTCTAAATTGATTCGAAAAACAAGTCGATGGTTTACGGTAGAGGAGGCAGCCAATTACTTAAAACTCTCAACAAGATCTATTCGGCGCTTTATAAATCGGGGAAACATTCCTCAAAATAAACTGCCATCAGGAACAATCAGAATTGAGAAAAAAGATTTAGATAGTTTGGTTATTTTTGGAAGTGCATATCGTCGATTAACTCTCCAACAAAGAAAAGTAGTTAATGAGGAATAAGATATTTTATGATCAGTTAATAATAAGAAACTGTATTAGTCAAATATGAATTAAATAACAATAAAAATGGAGGCCATATGGCATTTCTGATCCAGCGCGGCACGCGGAAGAACTATTATATCGCTATCTGGCTTCCGCACCAAAAAAGAAAAAAATATATCTCAACCGGTACAACAGACAGGAAAAAAGCTGAAAAGATTTTGGAAGAAATTAATTTAATTGAAGGTATGCGAAAGACCCAAGCAAGTGTAATTGAGCTGCTGTATCAAGACGTAAAGCTTGAAAAGGGATTATTAGATGACATTAACACGATTATGGATAATGACCCGGCAATGAATCTAAATGAAACTGTGGAGATGTTTCTGAAGAGCAAAGCCAATCAGGTGGCTGAAAGTACAAAAAAATCGTATCGCTTAGCCCTAGGAGATCTAAAAAGTGCTCTGAATCCAGAAATGCGAGTAAATGAGTTAAAAAGATCACATTATGATGTGATTTTATCCTATTTGATTAGGCGCTATAACAATACCACAGTCAATATTAGACAACGCGGAATAAAGACGTACTTGAACTGGCTCGTGGAATACGAATACATATCGAAATTCCCATTCAAGATAAAGATGTTTAAAACGAAGCAATTACCAAAGTTCCTTACCCAGGATGAGATCAAGTCTGTTTATCGGTATGTAACTGATCCGGTAATCCTTTCAGCGTTCAGGGTATACGAAAATTGCGGTTTACGGCTATCTGAGCTATTTACCAGCGAGTTGGATGGTAAGTACCTAAAAGTTCTGGGAAAGGGCGGGAAGACTAGGTTTGTGCCTATTCTAGACGAATATATTGATGATTTCCAGATAGCCCAAGCAACGAATTATAATATTCACAAAATTACTCGATCGTTTACAAGAGCTTGGCGACTCACGCTATTAGAATCTAACCCAACATTTATAAATGTTGAAAATATTCAGGAGCTCAGTGATAAAAATCTGAAGGAGATCGCGTTTGAAATATTGGAATCTAAGTATGCTAAAAGTCTCGGAAAACCTGAGTTAAACGAGAAAGAAAAACGGGAAGCTCACAGTCAGGTAAAAACGCTGCATTCATTTCGTCATACTTATGCATTGAAGACCTGGATGGAGACTAACGATATATTCTTAGTGAGAAAACTCTTGGGCCATTCTGGAGTTACCACCACAGAAATATATACTCAATTCCCACCGGAATACTTGAAAACCGTATTCGGTGAGGATAGTACTGATACTGCGCTTGTGAGGAACATTAATGAAAACAAGAATTAGTGTTGATAATACGGAAGTTAACGATACTCCCAAGGAGAATGAGAATGATAAAAAAATTAGTCAGGTCTCCTTGGGAGACTAAGGGTAGATTATCGGATTAGATACTGTTAGATACATCATAAGGTACATATCTAAAGAAATTAATAAAAACGGAGGCTCGGAAATTGAGTAATTCAGAAAGTCATGCAATAAACGATGATATCACATTTGGAGAGGGTAGATTTCATGATCTATCAGAAGAAGAATTCGAAAGACGTCTATCAGATGCGGCAAAACAGAATATATCCAATGACGAGTTGGATATATTTTGGAGGACAGAAATATATGGAAGGGATGTAATGAGGAGGACCCTAATGCTTGATAAATGGGTTAAAGATAAGTTTTCTGAGGCAAATATTGCGATGATTCACTTTATTAAATATGTATTAAAAATGAAGGAGGATAATATATACCAACAGATTGGATATTCAAAGTTTGAAGATTGGATTCAAAATCACGGTATATCTATGTCTACAGTGAATAATTGGCAAAAAATATATGAGGTATTTATCAAATGTCATGGATTCACTCCTGAAGAACTATCTATGTATGACATCAAAAAGTTAAATATTATTTTACCTCTCGCTGAAATGGAGACCGTAACAAAGGAAAGAGTCGAAGAATTATTTGAATTGATCTTATTCATGGGTGAATCGGACCTAAGATTATCAGTGAAAGAAGAGATTGCTCTCACTCTATCAGAGGTGGCAAATAATTCGCAAAATTAAAGTCAATATCTATGATTCAACATTCGGTCGAAATGAGTAAATTTAAATTAAAATGTGTCCAATTTTAGGAACTGGGCGTATTAGTGTCCTTTTATATCCAATCTAGCTTTTGTAAAGGACAGGCTGGCAGTCGATCATGTCAGTCTTTATTGTGGAATTATTGGAAAGTCCAGCTTATATTAAGCGACGTAAAATTCACTACCATTAGAAACATCCGCTTAAAGGATCTGTCGTGATAAGAGATTTATAATATTGATAGGTGTTGATATTTTCGCAGGAGTTGGAGGTATGTCACTTGGTGCCGCGTATTCGAAAATCGATGTAAAAGTAGCAATAGAGAATGATCCATATGCAGCCGCAACTTATAAATTCAATCATCCCAAAACCAAGGTAATTGTAGAGGATATTCGATCGATACGGATTGAGGATCTTCCAAAATCAAAAAAGTCAAAAGTTTTGTTTGGTGGTTCTCCCTGTCAAGGATTCTCCACATCTAACCAGAAAACAAGAAATAAATCAAATCCGTCTAGTTGGTTACTGATGGAATTCATCCGGATAGCAAAAATATGGCACCCTGAATGGATTGTCTTTGAGAATGTTAAAGGCATCGTAGAAACATCAAATGGTTTATTCCTGTACAAACTAAAACAAAATCTGAGTAATCTTGGTTATACATTATCTGAATGGATTCTCAATGCGGCCGATTATGGGGTACCTCAAAAACGCAATCGATATTTTCTCATAGGTTCTATCAATGGGATAATCATTGATAAACCCATCTCAACAAATGAAAAACGAGTTACAGTCAGGGATGCTATTTATGATCTTCCTATTCTGGATAATGGTTCGACAATTAATACTAAGCCATATAGAAAAGTAAAACCATCTAACTATGCAAAAGGGCGAAGAAACGGTAAAAAACATATAGCTAATAACCTTGTGACAAAAAATTCTAATCTTATCCTTGATAGATATAAATATGTACCTCAAGGAGGCAACTGGAGAGACATACCGTTGCAATTGATGAGTAACTATTCTGACAGTTCCAGATGTCATTCTAAAATATACCATAGGCTTAAATGGGATGAAGAATCAGTTGTAATAGGTAATTATAGAAAAAATATGCTAATACACCCTGAACAAGATCGGGGCTTATCAGTGAGGGAAGCGGCAAGATTACAATCTTTTCCGGATGCATTTGAATTTAAAGGATCAGTAGGATTTCAACAGCAACAAGTAGGAAATGCTGTGCCTCCATTTCTTGCAAAAAAAGTTTTCAACGGTATTCAAAATTCTATGTAGGAGAGAATTTCAAACGATGACATGGGAAACAAAACAAATAGAAGAGATAACCCAATTAAACCTTATAAGGGATTTAAAAAAGACCAAAGGGGACGTTGTGTGGGGGTATTATACTTCAGCGCGGGAAAAAGTACTAACAGAGGTAGTAGATGAAATCAAAGGCTATGAATCTGGTTTGACTGATCATGGTCCTAGACATCTTGAAAATGTGTTAGGAAGTATTGAATTATTGCTCGGTGATAAGGTAAAAGAAATAAATGGTGTATTTTTGTACGTCCTCTTACAATGTGTCCTCTTTCATGATGTTGGAAATGTATATGGGAGAGAAGGGCATAATAAAGCTATTAAGCCGATCTATGATCTTGTAAGGGGAGAGAGCAAAAATAGTGACGAGCAGGAAGAAAGAAAGGTTATCCTATCGATATGCGAAGCTCATTCTGGTACAACGTTAGATGGCAGTTACGATACTTTACAGCATGTCGTAGAAATTACGAATATATATGGGCAAAATATTTCGCCTTTAGAGATAGCATCAGTACTTCGATTTGCAGATGAGCTTTCAGAAGGGCAACAGCGAACTTCAGAATTTATGCTCACGAATGATTTATATAAAGATCCTGAACTGTATTTTCACCAATATGCAAATTGTACAAAAATCCATATTGATACTGATAGTGAACGTATCGCCCTAATTTATCATATTCAACTCAAAGAAAAATTATCTGAAGATAGGACGAAATTGACAATTGAAGAATTGACACTATTTTTACCTTTCTTGTACAACCGCATATGGAAGATGAACCAAGAAAGAAAATATACTAAACATTATTGTGATAAATACCTTTTTCCCTTTAAGAGTATAACTGTTTCAATAGATTTTTATTGGCAAGACAACCCGCTAAATATAGTAAAGGAATTTATAGGCTTAACAGATCTGGTTGTTCCAAATGATGAAGAACCAACATTTATTAAAAAATATCCCTTTTTTAAAATTGATAACATCATATCGGTGTTAAGAGCCAACATCAAAAGTTCAAAACCACCCGGTAGAATAGCTAAATTTTTTGGCAAATTGGATAGGGGGACATTATGACCAAATACAATAATCCATTTGAATATGAACAAGCAAGTAAGTTATCTGCAGATCAAATCAATGAATATTATTTGATTTTTGATAAATATTACTTAGATGTTGGGTACTATCGGGATTT
>SORU01000039.1 GCA_004402915.1 Fidelibacterota bacterium MT.SAG.2 | reverse complement strand
TTGAAATGAAAAGAGGAAATCCCCTTCACATAATACATATACGGTATTATCAGGTGGATTTACGTGATGGGAGGTAGGTTCCCAAAAACGTTAAATGCTTGAGGTTTTGGGAACTTGATTTAGAGACGGGTATTGACACCGATTTTGAGGTTTTTGGAAGGGTTTAACGGAAGGTCACTCAATGTCCCGAAAACAATCGTTTATAGGACAATATCATTTCATCTTAAATTTTAAAGTAATTTGGCAAAGTTACTAAAAAATTAATTGTTACGATCATTGTATATCGATCTTTGGATTTAATTTAACGTCAAATACGCTGGGTTCGCTTCCCACACTTCTCCCCGGACGCCTCGAAGTAGGTGAAAGTCAATAATTGAGCCAATAGTGCCCTAACATCCCTTATATACGGGGGATTTACGTAAGTGTTGTTTTGCGTTTTTTAGTGATCTTTAGGTGGGCAGGTCAGTCCGCTGTTGGGAGATTCATAGGCAGTCCGCGTGGGGAATCACCGGGTCACGTAGGGTGCGTCAAATTACTCTTCCGGTATCTACTTTTACAGATTAAAAGCGGGTACGCGAGCCGGCGGATTCGTACAAATGAGGAAGACGGTGTTGTAGAAATAATTCGCATGAAACTCCGTAGAGGATGTAGACTTGCGTCTCCTGCATTTCACAAGGAGGATAAAATGTTTAAAAAGATACTACTATTATCTACAGCGATTTGCGCGGCGATTTCATTGTTTATGTTCCAGCCAACTTATGCGTAGATCAGTGAGTTCAAACTGACGGTTTCCGATGGAGCAGCAGATGATCATTTTGGATTTTCAATCTCTACCTCAGGCGATCAACTTCTTGCGGGAGCTCATCAAAACTCTGGTTCCGTTAAGGGTTTGGGTAAGGCTTATATATTCAATGGTATCATTTGATAGTAACTAAAAGTAGCCAAATCAGTATTGCGAGACTCTGGAGGAGTTACTTCGTAACAAACCGGGATATAAGATGGTCTCTTTTCGGTCTTTATTTTCGCCGGTGGACTTACAAAATTCCATCTATTCCACTATTAATATCTTAGTCTGCCTGTTTTGCCAATATAAAAAACATTGAAGAATCGACTTTTATTCGTTCAGCAGAATACCCATTCTTTTTGAGACCTGTTGATCATAGATTTCGTCGAAATTAATAATGTCCATTGTCAGGGGAATAATTTTATAAAAGTCAGTTTTTTCGGTATTCCAGTTCTTAATAATACTCTTCGCTAAGAGCGAACCGGTATGCAAACGATGGTCACGCAGTAATTTCAGGACAACACGTTCATCTCCCGACTGCAATGGAGCGGATCTGACAAATTCAGTATTAAGATTTTCAAAGGATTCTTCATCACGGATCCAAACGTAGGCTTCTCCTCCGGACATTCCGGCTCCGAAATTATTGCCGATAGCTCCGAGAACCAAAACAGTTCCCCGTGTCATATATTCACAGCAGTTGCTTCCCGTTCCCTCAACGACGGCGATCGCTCCGCTATTTCTTACAGCGAATCGCTCACCGGCTTTCCCAGCCACGAGCAACTTACCGCCTGTAGCTCCGTAAAGCGCGACATTGCCGATAATCGTTTGAGAAGGATGAGATTTTCTAATAGCTCTATCGAATCGGATAGTTATAAGACCTCCCGCCATTCCTTTCCCAACGTAATCGTTCGCGGCACCATTCAGGCGCAGCTCGAGACCTTCTATGAGAAATGCCCCGAAACTTTGCCCCGCGAATCCTTTCAAGCGCAGCTGAATATTCCCTTTAAATCCTCTTTCTCCAAAGAGAAATGAAAGCTCGCCGGCAAGACGGGTACCGATAGAACGATCAGTATTTCTAACTCTTTTATTTATTACCAAGTTTCCATGAGTCATAATAACTTGTCTGGAATCGGAAAGTATCGCTTCGTCTAAATGTTCGTCGCTCTTCGAGGGAGGAGAATAATACTTCTTCTTGCTTTTTAGCGGCAGCCCTTCGGTGGCAAGAGGATTGATAATTGCATCGAGATTTATATCGCGTTCTACGATCAACTTAGAGAAATCAGGATTTAATTCCAATATGTCTGTCCTTCCCACTAAGTCGTCTATTGAGTAAAAACCTGTTTCCGTCATTAACCGTCGAACCTCTTCAGCAAGAGTTGAGAAATATATAACCAGATTATCGGGTTTGCCCTTGAACTTTTTTCTCAACGATTCAGATTGTGTTGCTATGCCGACAGGACAGGTGTTCAAGTGACACTGTCGAGCCATTACACAGCCGAGAGCTATAAGTGTGGTCGTCCCGAAATCAAATTCTTCCGCGCCGAGACATGCAGCTATCATCAGATCCCTAGCATTTTTCAGTCCTCCATCTACTCTAAGGGTCATCCTTTCCCGGAGCCCGTTAGCTGTTAATACCTGGTGTGTTTCAGCGAGTCCGAATTCCCACGGGAATCCACAATGCTTTATAGAGCCGAGAGGGCTGGCTCCGGTTCCGCCATCATGTCCGGAAATTAGGATAATGTCTGCCCCGCCTTTGACTACCCCGGACGCTATTAATCCAACTCCCGGCTGCGAAACGAGTTTGACTGAAACTGGTGCGCGCGGATTTACTTTCTTCAGATCATAAATAAGCTGGGCGATATCTTCGATGCTGTAAATATCATGATGGGGCGGAGGGGAGATCAAAGGTACACCGGGCGTGGAATTCCGTATGACTGCTATCGGCATGGTAACTTTATGGCCGGGTAGTTGGCCCCCTTCTCCAGGTTTTGAACCCTGTGAGATCTTTATTTGTATCTCATTTGCGGCAGCTAAATAATCCGGCGTAACCCCAAATCTTCCGCTTGAGATTTGTTTTACGTAACACGATTCTATTTTATTTGGGTTTGAATGGGCGTACCTGTCCGGCTGTTCACCGCCTTCTCCGGTATTGCTCCGACCGCCGAACATATTAAACCCCCTCGCTATTGTGCGGTGAACTTCCTCAGAGATTGCGCCGAAAGACATCCCGCCTGCGCCGAACCTTCTAAGTATTTGGGAGACTTCCTCTCCTTGTTCGAGGGGAACAGAATTTTTCCCTTTAAATGAAAGAAGATCCCGTATATAAATAGGCTGAGAGGGTTTGTCAAGATTATCTGCGGGCTCGCCTCGAGAGGATTTATGAATTAGTTTAAAAACATCCGGACTATACCCATGTTTTTCGCCGTTCTTGCGAAAGTGAAACCGACCGCTTTCTTTTAACCTGGTCGACTCGGTTGAAAATGCCTGCAAGTGGTTCTCACGCATAGTTGCTTCAATGTGACCTAAATTTATGCCGCCTGTCTGACATTTGATTGAAGGAAAATAATTATCGAGCAGCTCCTGAGAGATGCCAAAACCATGTAAGAGCATACTACCGTGGTAGCTGTTCCGGGTAGCGATGCCTGATTTTGCCATGATCTTGAGTAGCCCTTTTTCGAGAGCATACCTGTAATTGCCCATCATTTTTGTCCAGTCGTTATCATCAGAAAACTCCTCTCTGATGAGCTCATAAGCCATGTACGGATAAACTGCGCTCGCTCCGAGGGCAACGAGGCAAGCTACATGATGATCTTCCACTATATCTCCGGAGAGACAAAGTAAGGAAACCTTGCTTCGTATTTTTTTTGAAATAAGATGATGGTGTACCGCAGAAACAATCAGCGCCATCGGAATTGGTATCAGTTCAGGAGTTATATCTTCATTACTCAATAATATCAATTTATGCCCGGCGTGAACCGCTTCTTCGCATTCTGTCATTATTTTTTCAAGTTGATCTTTAAGATTCGCGTCGATCGAAAGATGACCATAGACTTTTTTATGTGGAAGCCATGAATGATTGTCCATTATGCTCGCAAGTTCACGCGGTGATAAAATTGGACTTTCTATTCTGATAGCACCGTTAAAAAATGGTTTTTCAGAGAGTAGGTTTGCCTCGCTGCCAAGATATTCATAAAGGCTTGTCACGAACTTCTCACGGATCGGGTCTATCGGCGGATTTGTTACTTGAGCAAATGTATGCTTAAAATAGTCATAAAATCGGCGATTTCTTGAAGATAGAATGGCTGGCGGTGTATCGTCTCCCATAGAACCAATAGGCTCCCTACTGCTTTTTGCCATAGGAATAAGATACCGGTTCAAGTCTTCTTTCTCCCAACCGAAAGCTGTCCTAAGGCGTTTGTCAAAACCGATTGAAGGTAATTCGAAAAGATTAAACCCATCAAAAGTATCATCATGTTGAATGATCTTAACATTCTCGGACAGAAGATCAGTGGAGGGAAAATTCTGCGCTACAAGTTTTTTAAGGTCATCATTTTCTGTAATCCCACCACCGTTTAGATCTACCGAGAGAATTTCACCAGCAGCCATATGACGGTGATATTCTAAATTCTCTGTCTCAACCTCGATCACGCCTGCTTCGGAAGCCATAATAATCAATCCGTCTTTCGTTACCGTGTACCGTAACGGTCGCAGTCCATTCCTGTCGAGTTTCGCTCCCACGAAATCACCATCAGTGAATACTAAAGCCGCAGGGCCATCCCATGGCTCCATTAGATTTTCATGATAGATAAAAAAATCTTTTAGTGATTGTTCAATGTTTTTAGAATGGGCATAATAATCAGGGATCAGCATCATAACGCTGTGAAAAATGTCCCGTCCGCTGCGAGTTAAAAACTCCAGCACATTATCAAGTGATAACGAATCGCTTCCTTCGTTGGAAACTATAGGATGTAGAACTTTAAGATCATCGCCCCAATATTGGGATTTAAGCTCACCTTCTCTTGCCTGCATCCAAAGTCGATTCCCCTTAATACTGTTTATCTCTCCGTTGTGGGCTAAAAACCGGAAGGGCTGAGCCATTGCCCAGTTTGAGATACTGTTCGTTGAGTAACGCTCGTGAAAGATAGCTACTTTCGCGACATATTCAGGATTTTCAAGGTCACTGTAAAATCGGCGAAGTTGGTGGGCAGTCAATAGTCCTTTATAAACTATAGTCTTAGAGGAAAGCGAACAGATATAAGAATCACTTCCTTTACGAGCGATCTTCTTCTCGATCGATTTTCGTATAAGATAGAGAAAAGATTCTATCTGTAATCGTGGATTTTTTGGGCAAGAGAAAAACAGCTGAAAAATAAGCGGACAAGTTTTCCTCGCATAATCACCCAGTGTGTCCTTGTTGACAGGAACTTCCCTTTGACCTAAATATTTAAAACCCTGTTTTTTTGACTCCGACCGGAATATTTTAATGAGCATCGATCGATCATTCTTAGTTGTAAAAACCATGCCGACCGCCAGAGGACTTTCAGGAGTTGCGCTAATTCCTAATTCATCTTTCAGGATCTTTTGAAAAAATTCTTGGGGGATATCTGTAAGAATACCGCTTCCATCACCTGTTTTTGAATCGGCGTTTTGAGCGCCGCGGTGAGTCAACCTCTCTAATGATTCGAGCGCGGAATCAATAACTCGGCGGCTTGGAATTCCTGAAATTTCAGTTATGAAACCGGTTCCACAGGCATCGTGGAATTCGCCTGGAGTCAATAATGGGTAAAGTGAATTATCCGTTGTCATTTGTTCAATATTCCTTTAAAAACCAGATACAAAACATAATGTTTAAAAGAATATTTCACAAGATATAATCTGCAAAAATGCAGATGGACCGCCGGAAATAGCAGATGACCCGACGATCCACTCTTCGTTAGAAGATATAACAGTCAGCTCGTGTTCGAGCTTCCGGGAGAGTGTAAGTAGTATCTCAGAATTTTTTTATTGTATAAAAAGGGATACACTCAACTATAGATTAGAGAATGCGTTTATATCTACCGCCTCCAAACAGCCGATTTCGTCCAGACGAGGAAGATTGTGTTGTTGAGATAGCTCCGTCCCATAAACGTAAGTTATGACACACTATTTCGCGGTGCCAAAACTCATGAAATCGAGAGTTTCTGACAATTAGCTTTTGAGACAGTGGTTTTTTGTCTTATTAACCTAGGTTTGTGAGACACATTTTAAGTGTTCCAAAACTCATACGTTTTTGGGAATTGAGCCACATTTTTAGTGCATTCGATCTGCCAAATATTTAACATAATGGGTGGGCCGATTTATTGAGGTAGGTCAATGAGAGAGGTTTAAATGGCATCTGACTCAAGTTATGTCGAATATATAGTTGAACAAATTGAAAATATTGGTGAAATCTCTTATAGATATATGTTTGGAGGATGCACTGTTTATTATAAAAGTAAAGTTGTGGCGCTTATATGCGATAATCAGCTATTTGTTAAACCTACAAAAGCAGGTAGGTCTTTTATCGGTGATGTTATTGAAGCGCCTCCCTATCCCGGTGCCAAACCGTTTTTTTTAATTGAAGATCAAGTAGAAGACAAAGATTGGATAGGTCAATTAATAATTCTAACAGAAAAAGAACTACCAATTCCTAAACCAAAGAAAAAACGATGAGCAAAATAACAAGAAGAGATTTTATCAATGGAACTTTAATGGCAGCGGGAGCTACAATGCTTCCATCCGGATTGTTTAGCCAATCTCTTTTGGGCAGACTCGATCCGGTGTATTATCCACCGGCACTTACTGGACTTAGGGGGGACAACCCGGGATCATACACGTCCGCACATAAAAGAGCATGGTCTAAAAAATCAGATTGGGGACCAACCACCAAATTGAAAGAGGATTACGACCTGATTGTTGTAGGAGGAGGAATCAGCGGACTGTCGGCTGCATTTTTCTATCAGCAAGAGCACGGTAAGGATAAGAAGGTACTAATACTGGATAGTCATGATGATTTTGGCGGGCAGTGCGCCAGGAATGAGCATACAGTAGGCGATGCCACAAGAGTGATGTTTGGCGGATCACAGACCATAGTAAGTTCGCATGCACGGAGTAAAACCACACTAAAACTGTTTAAAGATTTAGGCATAGACCTTGATCGATTAAAAACAGCGTTTGACGTAGACTTCTATAAAAGACACAATTTAAGGGGAGTTACTTATTTCAATAAACGAAAATTTGGCGTAGACAAAGTGGTCAAACATCCATTTTGCTATTATCAAACTTTTGTGCAAGGACTCCTGCGTCCTGAACTATCATACGAAGAGGCAGTAAAGCAAACGCCTCTGAGAGAAAAAGGCAAAGAGCAATTGCTTAGGGTACTAAAGGGCGGAGTGCATGAACTTAAGGTACCCAAATCGAAGTTGGAAAAATACATCTCAACACATTCATACTTCGATTATCTTAAAAACAATTTAGGTATCGACGATCCTTTGGTATTGGAAATGGCCAGGAATTCCTGTATCGATAATTTAGGGCAAGGAGCAGACGTCGCCACCATCGAAGATGCCTTGACCACCGGAGCGCTGGGATTCGATCCTGCAACACTGAAAGATGTTCTGGGCAAAAAGAAATACGAAAAATACATAAAGGAATATGGATATATCATGGTCGATGAAGATCCTTACATTCATCATTTTCCCGACGGCAATGCCTCTGTTGCGCGTTTGTTGGTGAGAAAGATGATCCCTAATGTAGGGCCGGGGGATAGTTATGAAGATATCGTTCTGTCTAAATTCAACTATTCCGAGTTAGACAAGAACAGCAATATTGTTCGGATCAGATTAAACAGTACGGTTGTTAATGTAAGGCGTGATGGCGATCCCAATAGTTCGAGTGATCTGTTCGTAAAATACATCAATGACAAAAAGTCGTATCAAGTAAAGGGCAAAGGCGTAGTAATGGCCTGCTACAACGTGATGATCCCTCATATAGTTCCGGATCTTCCGGAAGAGCAGGCAGCGGCATTGAGACGGAATATGAGATTGCCATTGTTTTACTCTACAGTGGGGTTGAAGAACTGGAGGGCAATGAAAGAGATGGAAATTGGGGTGGCCATCTCGCCCGGGAATATGCACCAAGCGGTGCTGATGGACTTTCCGGTTAGTATGGGTGGTCATAATGTTACCAAAACACCCGACGACCCCTGCGTCATTCTGATGGCAGGTTGTCCGTTTGGAGAGACCGTTGGTGCGCCGCCGATCGAACAATTTCGCGAAGGAAGATACAGGATGCTAAGCTTGAAATTTGAAGATTATGAAAAGGAAATTAGAGAGCATCTGACCGGTATGCTGCCGAAGGGATCGTTTGATTTCGACAGAGATGTTGAAAGTATTACTGTTAACCGGTGGTCGCATGGTTACGGTTACAGAGGTTCAGCACTTTTTGACTCCGACTTGCCCGAAATGGTAAGAAGAGGACGCAAACCATTTGGCCGAATCACCATTGCCAATATCGACTCGGGCCTAAGTTCTTATATACATGTTGCGATAGATCAAGCAGCGAGAGCAGTGAAGGAATTGGGCTAAACGTAGATTATGACACACCATTTCGCAGTACCAAAACTCGTTAAAACGAGGATTTCTGACAATTAGCTTTTGAGACGGTGGTTTTTTGTCTTATATACCTTCGTTTTTGATACACATATTTCGTGTTTCATAACTAATACGTTTATTAGAAATTGAGCACATCAATATTGCAATTTGCGGGTTAAATATGTAACATAGGAGGTGGGATCAATGATGGGAGCTACCCATCAAATAGAATATAGGGAGGAAATTTTGGCATCTTAACCCTTATTGCTCGGGAGAGTCGTAGGGGTTTTTTGTCTTGGCCATGAAAGTATCGGTATTAAAAATTTACACATCTTAATATTGGCGGAGACAGCCGGCATAAGCATCCGAATTCAAGACTGATGTGTTTACTTAAGTAAGATCAAAGGAGAAAAACTCATGGATAGAAGAACTTTTCTTAAGACAAATGGGGCTCTAACGGCTGGGGCAGCACTGTTTCCAGCTTCGCTGTTGGCGGGAGAAGCCAAGAAAGCAAACGGGAAAAAATTCCCACAGTCTTTAGTTCCCAGGATGGATGGAAATGTCAAAGAGTTTAAACTCAATATTGATATCTACCAGCAAGAGATCGTTCCATCTATGAAGATTCACACCCTGGCATTCAACAATCAAGTGCCTGGTCCTGAAATCAGGGTCAAGAAGGGGGATAACATTCGAGTTATTTTTAAGAACAAAACGGACCTAAATCACACTATTCATTGGCATGGAATGCACGTTCCGTGGCGGATGGATGGAGTACCTTACGTAACTCAGATGCCAGTTATGCCCGGTCAGGAATTTGTCTACGAGTTTGTGGCAGAGCCATATGGCACCCATTTCTATCATTGTCATTGGGGAGCGCTGCTTCACATACAAGCCGGCATGTACGGAAGTTTCATTATGGAAGATCCTGATGACCCGATTAAGAAAAAGTTCCCGTACGAACGGGAGTACACATTGATTTACTCGGCCCACGACACAAATTTCATACGTAAGGAATTGAATATCATGCTGAATCGTATGAAAGAGAGAATGTTTCTTATGAAAAACGGGCGTTTCGACAAAGAGAGATTTGGAGTTTTTGATTCTAAGGAAGAGCTTGAGGAAGCAATAAGTAACGGCTATCAGCCTCCGTACGTTGCTAACCGGAGGGCTCCTTCCGATTTACCACAGCCGAACTGGTTTACCGTGAACGGTAAATCTTATCCATATACTCCTAACCTTTATATCAGAGAAGGGGAAAACATTCGCGTAAGGTTAATCAATGCAGGTGGGGAAGAACATCATCTCCATCTACATGGTCATGATTTTTGGCTGGTTTGTGATGATGGCTTACCTATTCCACAGCCGTGGCAGATGAATACGCTTTCTTTAGGTGCAGGTAAAACTTATGACATTATAATCGAAGGAAAAAATAGAGGGATTTGGACATTTCACGATCACGATAACAGGCGGGTAACCAACAATGGCCTATATCCGGGAGGGAATCTACTGGCGCTTATCTATGAGGATTTGCCCATGATGGAGAGGATGCTTAGTCCAATGGCTGGCATGAAAATGAAGGGGATGAAAATGAACATGCTGCCAAAAATAGCTCTAGACGAGTAAAGTAAGAAAGGAGAAAGACATGTCCGAGAATAAACTGGGGTGCAGCTTTTTGTGTCTGATACTATTTAGCAGCTCTAGTCTGAGCTGGGGCCAGGTAACCCCTGAATTTGAGCTGGCATCCAAAGGTGTTATGTCTTTTAACGTTGATAAGCTATCAGATAGCAGCGCCTCCGCAATTAACGATTTTTCTGATAGCGGCTTAATGATCGGATTTCGACAGAAGCTCTACAGCAATTATCGCGGTCAGATGGTTATTGGTTTCCAGTTTCCTGATGCTGATTCAGATCTCGGGCAAATATTTTTCAATCAGATGTTTTTGAAAATTGAGAGCAAATCAAACATTTTGAAAATGGGTCGCTCTCGTGTTAAGAGCGCCCTGATAGATTTTCCCACCCTCCGCGACGATGACGCTATCCCGTTTACCGATGTATTAAACCCCTTTTCAACGGGTGAAAACTCTGAGGACAATCAATATGGAAATGTTTCGGAAGTCGCTCACCTATTTGGGCAACGATATTGGCTTCGGATTCACGGCGAACATTTCACAGAGACCCCGATACCACCGGCTACTGTAGAAACTGACTTTAGTATCAACTCGATCGGACTGTCGTTAGAATATCGCGTGCCTCAAACTCAGGTATGGAATAGAGGGATTCTTAGCCAAGTTGGAATCAGTTCTAACAATTTTCTGAATGTTCCTCTGCTATATTCAAGTGATATAAACCAAGCCTTGAAGAATTTTATCTTCTCCACGATCCTGAATGTTCATCCCGATCCGGTTCACTTCTTGGACCTGCGACATCAGACTATTTTGAATTTTGGATTTGATGAAATAAAGGATATAAGTAATAATTCCGAACTGACAAGAGCGAAGTCTTTTGCGACTTTCACATCGCTACGATATCTCTATCGAAGATTAGAGCGACCCTCTGGGCAATTGTCTCTCTCTTTTGGATATAAGAGCTATTCAGATTTGTTAAACACAACGAATCAATTTCAAACGGTTGTAAATGGGTTCTACCGTTTAGGTGAAAACTTTGATGCAGGGTTGCAGTATGGATACAGCGTGTTTAACGGTGATCTCGAGTCGCTGTTTGGCGAGCATGAACATCGGATCAAAGTGGCACTCGTGTTTTCCGTGGACGAACTATGGAATGAACAATTTGATGACAGGGAATCACTCTTGAATTTGGAACATGGATATATTCCCTGATCTTTCTGCTTCTGTTTCTTCAAAACGTTCGGCGAATGTTTGGACACGAGACGTGGTCGTCGAAACTCATGAGAACGAGTAATTCCTAGCTTAGAGCATGGCTCAGTCTATCATGAATTTAACATTAGAGTTGCCTTATTATACTAATTGAAAAGAAGCCAATTCGTCCAAGCTCGCAAGACGAAACTCCTCCAATAGCACCGTAATATAAACGTAGGTTATGACACACCATTTCGTGACCTGCCCCCCTAAAGTCGTACCAATAGTTATGTTACAAATTGGTATAATTTA
>SORU01000038.1 GCA_004402915.1 Fidelibacterota bacterium MT.SAG.2 | reverse complement strand
AAATTATACCAATTTGTAACATAACTATTGGTACGACTTTAGGGGGGCAGGTCACACTAAGAAGTTATTGTGGTTCATATGTTACTTGAGGTATTCCTCGTAACGACGATATATTACCACCAGCCCAAAAATTTCCACCAGGCGAGACCGACAGTGAGCCAGATCGATATATGGAAGAGTGAGACGAAGAAACCGATAGAAAACCAGCGGGGAGATTTAACATATCCCAATCCGAAGTAAATAATTACCGGACCTGTCGAATAGTTGGTTATGCAAGCGCATAGGTTTGAAAAATATGCTAAAAGCGCAATTATCAGAAGGGTGGGCGCTCCGACACCCAACGCTACCGCAAAAAATGCGGTCGCCAATGCGAAAATGTGTGCCGTGAGCATGGAGAAGGCGTACATGCTGTAGAAGTAAATAAGAGCCATTAAGATCACTATCGTCAAGCCTTCCATATCGGAAAGCATGTTTTGCATGATACCGGCGAACCAATCGACCATTCCATATGTTTTAAGTGTATTTGCCATCGTGAGCAGACCGCCGAGCCAGATGAATGTATCCCATGCTTTTGAGTTTTGCGCCATCTCATCCCATCTCTGAGTTTTGGTCAGGAGTAAAAGCGTGACACCTATCCATGCGACGAGTGTGGTTCCCATCCCGTGAAATGCTTTGGTGGTCCACAAAACAATAAGTATGACAAATACTACTCCCATGACTTTTTCACTGAACGTCCTTCTGCCCAATTTTTCGAGGTCCAACAGAGCGCTTTTCTGCGCGGCTTTTGTATCATCTAATTCCGGTTTAGTAAGATATTTTATAAATGGAGGTAGAAGGACAAGACCTACCAATCCTGGAACGACAGCGCCTAATGCCCACATTCCCCAGGTGAATTCGACATTGAAAACTATCTTCGCTGATTCCGCAAGGACCGGATTTGCAGCCATACCTGTGAGAAACATCGCGGCGGTTATGAGATTAGCGTGAGCGCCGAGTGTTGTAAGATAAGCGCCTGCTCTTTCAGGTTTGTCATCGGGAAAAGAACCGAGCGCTTCCGATAACGAGCGGGTAATCGGAGCGAGTATTCCGCCTCCACGGGCGGTATTTGAGGGTACTATCGGTCCTAATATCAACTCTGCCGCAGTCATGGAATAGCCTAAACCGAGCATAGAGTTGCCGAATCGTTTTACAAGGATCAGCGCGATACGCAAGCCGAATCCGGTTTTAACTACCGAACCGGCGATAAGAAATGCCGCCACTACTAGCCAGACGACCGAATTCCCGTAGCCTTTCAACGCTTCATCCACTGTGAGTGTATTGGTTAACATGAGCGTCATCAATCCGAAAATCACCATTGTTCCCATCGGAAATGGACGAAGAATAAAACTCAGAATTACGGATATGAAAACCGCAAAGGCATGCCAACCATCTATCGGTAAACCGTCAGGAACGGGTAAAAACCAGAAAAAGATTCCAACGCTAACGCAGATCGCCAAAGTTAAGTAAGAATCTTTCGGGTGTTCTTTTGAATCGGTGATCTTAGTTATCCTTATATAATGAATGCTGAACTATAAGGTGAAAAGTTAAGTTAATTATTGTCAAAATCATAGCCCGATTTCTTAAACATAAATATTAATATTAGACAAAAAAAGCTTTGCACACAGACAAATATCATATATATTAAGAGGCTGTAATAGCAAACGCACTCGGAGAGTGCTAAGAGTTAGAAGATAATAATAAACAAATACTTAAAGTAATAATGGAGAAGATAAAATGGCATTAAAAATCAAACCTTTAGCAGACAGGGTTGTGGTACTTGCTGATGAAGCTGATGAAAAGAGTGAGGGCGGAATCATACTGCCGGATACGGTTCAAGAGAAGCCTCAAAAAGGAAGCATTGTGGCTCTTGGAGCAGGAAAATTTTCAGACAATGGTGAACTTATCAAACCTGAGGTCAAGGTTGGCGATAAGGTACTTTATGGTAAATATTCCGGTAATGAGATCAGCATCAACGGTGTTGAATATCTCATTATGCGGGAGAGCGATATTTTAGCAATTGTATAATCAACATCGAATAAAATATATTAAAACAGGAGAATAGATAATAATGGCAAAGAACATTGAATTTGATTTCGAAGCCCGCGCAAAACTGAAAGTTGGAGTTGATAAACTCGCCAGGGCGGTTGCGGTTACTCTCGGACCTAAAGGAAGAAATGTTGTTATTGATAAAAAGTTTGGATCACCGACCATTACAAAGGATGGTGTGACTGTTGCCAAAGAGATAGAACTTTCTGACCCGATAGAAAATATTGGCGCTTCGATGGTTAAGGAAGTTGCCTCGAAGACTTCAGATGTAGCAGGTGACGGAACTACAACCGCTACGCTGTTGGCGCAAAGTATTTTCAGCGAAGGCTTGAAAAATGTTGCGGCAGGCTCTAATCCGATGGAATTGAAGCGTGGCATCGACGCGGCTGTTCAGGCAGTAGTCGAGGGATTGGAAAAGATAAGCAAGCCGCTTCCGGGAAAAGCTGAGATCGCCCAAGTCGGAAGTATATCAGCGAATAATGACACCGAAATTGGTGATCTTATTGCGGATGCTATGGATAAAGTCGGCAAAGACGGCGTTATTACGGTTGAAGAAGCAAAGTCCACCGAAACCGAACTTAAAATTGTTGAAGGGATGCAGTTCGACCGTGGATATCTTTCACCATATTTCGTCACAAACGCGGAGAGTATGGAGGCAGTTCTTGAAGATCCTTACATCCTTATCCATGACAAGAAAATAAGCAATATGAAAGATCTTCTTCCTGTTCTTGAGAAAGTTTCTCAATTAGGGAAGCCCCTTTTGATAATTGCTGAGGATATAGACGGAGAGGCTCTTGCCACTCTCGTTGTTAACAAGCTCCGGGGTACTCTGAAGATAGCCGCAGTGAAGGCTCCCGGTTTCGGAGACAGAAGGAAGTCAATGCTTGATGATATAGCGGTCTTGACAGGTGGCGCGGTAATTTCCGAAGAGCAGGGATTCAAGCTCGAAAATACTACGACGGCATCACTCGGACAGGCGAAAAAAATTACGATCGACAAAGACGACACGATAATCGTTGAAGGAGCCGGGAAATCGAAGGATATTCAGGCACGGATAGGACAGATAAAAGCTCAAGTTGAATCATCGACCTCTGATTATGATAAGGAAAAACTCCAGGAACGTCTTGCTAAGCTAGCCGGCGGTGTTGCGGTGCTTAGCGTTGGAGCATCTACAGAGGTAGAGATGAAAGAGAAAAAAGCGAGAGTTGAAGATGCTCTTCACGCTACCCGCGCCGCGGTGCAGGAAGGTATCATCGCCGGTGGCGGTGTCGCTTTCGTACGAGTAATGGGCGACCTTGATAAATTAAAATTAGAAGGTGACCAAAGAGTTGGAGTGGCGATAGTTAAAAAAGCTCTCGAATATCCGCTTAGGAAGATTGCGGAAAATGCCGGTTGGGAAGGTTCCATTGTTGCTCAAAAAGTCAAAGAAGGAAAAAATGACTTTGGATTCAACGCACGGACCGAAGTATTCGAAAACCTAATCGCAGCAGGAGTTATCGATCCGACTAAAGTAGCCAGAGTAGCTCTGCAAAACGCAGCTTCTATCGCAGGTTTGCTGCTGACGACGGAAGCAGTAATTGTAGAAGAACCCGAGAAGGAAGGCGCCGGCGCTGCACCGGGAGGAATGCCTCCGGGTGGTATGGGCGGAATGTATTAAACGCCTGATTGATCTGAAAACCCCGCCTCTTACGGCGGGGTTTTTTATTTAGTGAGCGAATAGTTTGCTTATTTAGAAACTAAAGATGATATTGCTCTACAATTATTTAATTAAACGCTCAACGGAGATTTTATGAAAGTAAGATTATATTCCAATGTAACTCTTTTATATCTGTTTTTGGGTTTTTCAATCGCTGCGGGAAGCGATTCACTGACCGTGGCAAAGATCATGTTTGAACCATCGATCACCGGTCAACGGGCAAGGATAGCTGCTTTGTCCCCTGACGGCAGTCAACTTTTGTACCGTTACGATTCTGACGGAGATCATGAGTCTGAATTATATTTGGCGGATACACGATCGGGAGAAAGTGAATTATTCGAAGGTATAGACAAAGATGCCGGGAATATATCATGGCATCCGAGCGATCAAACGTTACTTTACACATTGAATGAAGATATGTATCTGTATGATCTTTCGGAGAATGTTTCACGGCAGTTGACAAAAACTCCCGGACAGGAATCATCCGTAACTTGGACAAAAAACGGCAGCGGCATACTGTACCGATATGATAAAACCTATCACATTCAATATTTGACCGACGGATTACACGTTCAGATAAATTCCACTGCCGGAGAGAATGAATCGGACTATGGCGGAATTTTATCCCCTGATAACGAGTATCTGTTATTTGAAAGGGGAAATGAGAGCGAATATTGGGAAATGCATTGGGCTGATTATGTTCCCGAAACTGTTCAAGCCAAGTCTTCGAAAAGGGGTATTGATGATGGAAAACTCGGGTTGGTCAAAACGGACGGGAAAGCTGAGGTCAGATGGATCAAACCGGATTGGAACGAGAAATATCGGATTTATAGTTTTGATTGGTCCGCCGATTCCAAAAATATTTTTGTGCATCTCGTCTCGATTGATTTCCATACCCGGAAGCTGTTTGTTTACAATGTAGAAAAAGAAAGTTGGAAAGAGGTCTGGCATGAGGAGGATAAAAAGTGGATCGGAGGACCTCGTCTGCGCATCAAATGGTCCCCTTCGGGAGATAAACTTCTTGTAGCGTCTGAGAAGAGCGGTTGGAATCAGCTTTATCTCAGTGAAACCGGAAAGAAGAAGAGTAAAACTCTTACGAAAGGTAAGTGGGAGGTTCAGGAATTCCATTGGATCTCCGATGATAAGCTGCTTTTCGCATCTAACGAAATAGAATCCTCTGAGCGTCATTTCTACCTGTTAGATGTCAAGAGTAAAAAGTATAAGAAACTGAATACGGAAGTGGGCTATAACAGCGGAATACGTCTCTCGAGCGACGGCTCTACGATCGTATACACGCATGATAATATCGGTCAGCCGTCGGAGATTTATGCGTTGAGTTTGAATGACGGCGCCGAGCCGGTTCGTATATCGAACACGATTCCCGATGATTATAACTCCTATGGATGGACTATCCCCGAGATAGTCGAATTCAAGAGCCATGTCGACGGAAAAACAATTCGGGCTAATCTCTACAAGCCGGATTCATTTGATGAAAATAAAAAGTATCCTACGATCTTTTTCGTTCACGGAGCCGGATATATGCAAAATGTAAAGAAAAGCTGGACCTATTACTGGCGTGAATTCATGTTTAATACGCTGTTGAATCGAGCCGGATATCTTGTCATCGATGTCGATTACCGGGGTAGCGCAGGATACGGTCGTGACTGGCGGACGGATGTTTATATGCATCTCGGTGGTCGTGACCTTGATGATATTATTTCGGGCGTAAATTGGGGAGTTTCAGAGGGCTTAATAGACAAAGAGCGTGTCGGAATTTACGGTGGTTCGTATGGCGGATTCATGGCTGTAATGGCTTTGGTGATGGAACCGGATCTGTTTGCGGCGGGCGCAGGTCTGCGTTCGGTGACCGATTGGGAGAATTACTATTACAGTAATCCGTTCTACACGGCGAAACGGCTCGGAAATCCGGAAGATAATAAAGAAGCTTACATTCGATCTTCACCGATACATCATACCGATAACATGAAATCTCCATTACTGCTGCTGCATGGTGTTCTCGATAATAATGTACAATTTCAGGACGCGGCTCAACTCGTACAGAAATTGATCGACGGCGGAAAGAGATTCGATCTTATGATATATCCGAAGGAGGCTCATTCTTTCAAAACTCCTGAAGCTTGGACAGATGAATACACGAGGATATTTGACTACATGGAGAAATACGTGAGGAATAAGTAAACTAATAATTATGTGGCAGTCAGGGCTTGTGTCAAAGACACTCCTTTGGAGCCCTGACGCCTATAAAGGGAGGTTTGCGGTAAGGATAAATCCTGACTCTCGCCTCAGATTTTCTCCCCTCCTTTTTATAAGGAGGGGATAAAAGGGGTGGTTGAATAATATAGTGGTCATGAATGACTCGTCACAAATCCTGACTCTCACGGAATTGTCATTGCGAACGCAGTGGAGCAATCTCAGATATGTTTTACAAGAACGGGATTGCCCGCCTGACTGTAGTCGGGCAGGCCGCGTTCGACTGATGCCGAACTCGCAAAGACACTGTTTTTAAAGTGCAGTCAGGAGTGGCTGATTATGGTCAATAAATAGGAAGTAGATTTGGCAAAAAGAATAACATACTGGGAACTGCTGCGGGACAACGAAAGTTTCCGTAAACTCTGGCTTGGACAACTTGTCAGCAATTTAGGTGACTGGTTCAGCACTATTGCGATTTACGGCATTATCATACAACTATCAGGCTCCGGACAAGCGATCGCCGGTGTTATCATTGCAAAAATGCTCCCCAATTTTTTTGTGGGACCTTATGCCGGTGTAATAGTCGACAGGTTCGACCGAAAGAAAATAATGATCTGGTCGGATATCCTGCGCGGCATTCTCGCGCTCGGATTTATCTTCTTGAGCAAGCCTGAACATTTATGGATAGCGTATTTTCTGATGATACTTCAGACACTTCTCGCCAGTTTCTTCGAGCCGGCTCGTAATGCGGTTATTCCGAATATCACCAAACGAAGTGAGATAGTTGCTGCAAATGCGCTTGCGGGAAGCACTTGGTCCGCTATGCTTGCCATCGGCGCAGCGATCGGCGGAGCGGCGACGGCGCTGTTTGGAATTCAAACGGCATTTATCATTGATGCGGGAACGTTCATGCTCTCCGCTTATTTTATTTCGACGATACCCTCTTTGAAAGCAAAAGACGATGAACTGAGGAAGGAATCGGGCGCAGGCTTTAGCCAGCTTGTCGAAGGAATAAAATACATTAAAGACGACGTATACAAGATAGGCTTACTTTTTGTAAAACCGGGTCTTGCTCTTAGCGGAGGCATTCTGACTCTGTTCCCGTTTTTTTCAGAGAAGATAATGCTCACACCGCTCTTGAGTACGACCGCAGGTCTCGGTCTGCTTTATGCCTCACGGGGAGTCGGCGCTTTCATCGGACCTATATTCGTTCGCAAATACTTTGGTGAAAGCCCGAGGATCATGAGAAGAACAATCGGATTCGGCTACCTTGTAATTTCAATTTCGTTCATACTATTCAGCCAGGCTCCAAATATATGGATAGGTTCACTCTTCGTCATGACGGGCACTTTCGGCGGCGCATGCATCTGGTTTTTCAGCACAACTCTTATTCATATAGAAGTGGAAGACCGGTACAGGGGCAGATTCTTCGCTCTTGAGCTGTCCATTTTTACGCTTATTATTTCTATCTCAACTGTTATTGTAGGCTGGTCGTTGGATAATCTTGCGCTGACAGCCCGGGAGGTCGGATTTAGACTGGCGTTAGTTCCTATCATTCCGGCATTGCTCTGGTTTATCTTCCTTTTTTCCTATAAGAAGAGAAGGGGAGATAAGATGAGCGACAAGAATTGGGCTGCCGTTCATGGTCAAGCCAGTATCACCGAGGGTTCTGAACTACCGCCTTCTAATATTGTCGAAGATTGAAAGTTCCGCCCTGTTAAAAACGATACAGAAGAGGCAATGAATAGCATTTATCTCCCCGCATTTACATCTGTGGCAGTCAGGACTTGTCCTGACGCTTTTAGAAGTAAGAAATTGCGGTCAGTCTGAATCCTGACTCTCACGGCGTTGTCATTGCGAACGAAGTGAAGCAATCTCAAACTTCATTGCAAAGTACGGGATTGCCGCGTTCGACTGAAGCCGAACTCGCAAAGACACTGCTTTTTAATTACAGGCAGGGCAAGCTACACATCGATAAATCGAGGTTCTGAATGACGATGATCCCTCTAACTTTTTACAAAACAGTGATAAACAGCACTAAATCCTATTTATCTCCTTGCAATTATTACATTTAATAGGTTAATTTTAACAGGTAAATTGGAACAGATCCTTTAGAAAGGACTCGAATGGAAATAAATAGGCGAAAGACACGCCAAGTGATGGTTGGTGACGTAGCAGTAGGCGGAGACGCTCCTGTAAGCATACAATCTATGACGACCACTAAAACCTGGAATATCAAAGATACGCTTAAAGAGATACATGACCTCGAAAACGCCGGCTGTCAGATAATACGCGTCACGGTTCCTGATGAAGCGTCCGCTTCCGCTCTTAAAAAGATAAAAGCGGAGATGTCCGTACCGTTGGTAGCCGATATACATTTCAATTACAAGATGGCGCTGCTTGCGCTCGAAGCGGGTGTGGATAAGATACGGATCAATCCGGGGAATATAGGCAAGGCTGAAAATGTTAAAATGGTTCTTGACGGTTGTAAAGCTCAGGGTGTTCCGATACGGATAGGAGTAAATGCCGGCTCACTCGAAAAAGAGATCGCCGAAAAGTACGGTTATCCAACAGCCGAAGGGATGCTTGAGTCTGCCACGAAGCATATCAAAATTTGTGAAGAGAATGATTTCACCGATATCATAGTTTCACTTAAATCTTCCGATGTACCTCTAATGATGGCTGCGTATAGGCTATTTTCTAAAAAATATGATTATCCGCTGCATCTCGGAGTTACCGAATCGGGTACGTTTCGCACCGGAAGCATAAAATCATCAGTCGGGATAGGTTCGTTGCTTGCTGAAGGTATCGGGGACACGATTCGTGTTTCGCTCGCCGATGAGTCCGTTAAGGAAGTAAAGGTTGGAAAGGAGATCCTTAAATCTCTCGGACTGGCAAGCGGCGGAGTTACCGTCATAGCCTGTCCGACTTGCGGGCGGTTAGAAGTCGATCTCTTCAAGATCGCCAATGAGGTAGAGGACAGGACAGAGCACATAAAGACTCCTATGAAAGTCGCTATCATGGGTTGCGCCGTAAACGGACCGGGAGAATCGAGAGAAGCGGATATCGGGATCGCATGTGGAACACATGAAGCGCTTTTGTACAGGGACGGTAAAACGGTTGGTAAGATACCGGAAGATCAGGCGATAGAGCGGCTTATACAAGAAATAGAGGAATTCTCGAACAGTCACTGAAAAATATGCGGACACTCTCTCCGACAGCTCTTTTTGTGTTTATCATATCAAGCGGTCTATCCGCTCAAGTAGTAGAAGATTCATCCCGTTCCATGAAAAAAGTCTATCTATACGGTTCGAATGATAATGTAGTTGTGGTGGGTAAAGTAATCGAACTCGCGATAATTAATCTTCAGCTTATGAATTTTCACGATGACAGGTTCATCGTATTCGATCCGAAATCAGACAACCTGTTTATAGTCAGATACGATGCTGATATCAGGGCTGCAAAATACGATTATGGCTATATTGATAATGAGATATATCCTAATAAACAGATGATCCTTCATTTCTATCTGCCCGATAAGAAAGGCATAACCATGAATGAATTCTACTATCTCACCTATAACGGCACATCTGATACGCTGACTCTGGCTCCCACTATGGATAGGGATATCGCAAGTTATGTTAGACGGTTTGAGAAACGCGAAGAGAAAAAATGGTTTAAAAAATTGGGTCAATTCACCTTGTTTGTTATCGCTGCGGTAGCGGGATTTAGGTTATTCTGATGGAAAATGACCTGAACATAAACAAAGCGTCAAAGCTACTGAGCGCGGCGGTTCTCGGCGTGGAAGCGTATGTGGTTGAAGTGGAATCGCACCTCAACGGTTAACGAGCCCGAACATTGTCCGGGGAGGCAGCTCTAAACGAGCACCTAAACCTTTAGAAATTAGGCGTTTAGAGTTTCTTTCACTAAAGTAATTCCATTAAAAGAGGACAAACCACGATGCTGGGTTCTCCCGAAGGGACTCCTTCGGAGGATTCCCAGACTCTACCGCTCAACCTTAAAATAGGTAAATGCCTATAATTGAGCCGAATAGGCTCCCCTTATCCCCTAAAATCAGTGATTTACACAAGTGTTGTTTTGTGAGCTTTAGGTGGGCACATATTGGTCACACTCCAATTAATATCTTGATTTGGCAGATATTAATTATATCTTTTAAATAATACTCTTTTAGTAATCTTTGAGGGTTGCTATTATTGGGAAAGAAATTGATACTGGCCGTCGTGGGAGCATTTATCGGCATGGGATGTGGTATGCTCGCGAGCTGTGGTGATAGTGAAGCCATAAGCTCCGGTAGCGGCTCCCAGTCAAATGTCATCTTGGTGGAGAACAACAGTTATAACCCAGTTGGGAAAACCGTCTCTGTCGGGACGACTGTCGAATGGCGTTGGCAGGGAGACATTGACCACAGTGTAACGAGCGGCGCTCCGGGTAACCCGGACGGCACCTTCGACAGTGGTATTCAGTCCAGCGGCAGCTTTTCGCGCACGTTCGCATCGGTGGGAACCTTCCTCTACTACTGCAGGGTGCACGGAGCTTCCGCTTCTATGATGGGCACTATAGCACTTACCGCCGATACGGGCGGAGGATACGGAGGCGGCTACGGTGGAAGGATGATGATATCAGCGGCCGAGCTACACAGGGCATTTGAGAAGAATAGGATATGCTTCCAATATAATATGCCTCCAAACTGACTCCAAATATCATTAATGAAAGGAGAGAACCAATGATAAGTAAAGTGATAGTATTTGCCTTTGTGCCACTGTTCATAGCTGCAACTTTGTCCATGTTGGCAAGCGCCGGAGACGATGATGCCTCGAACGCCTGGAGCCAGCTGGACACACTTGTTATAGAGGTGTTTACCTGGGGCTACGACCCGTCGCCGGAAACCGTGGAAGCCGGAACGGTTGTCAAGTGGGTGTGGGTCGCGAATGATCACAGCGTCACAAGTGGCGGGTACCCCATTTTTGACGGCATCTTTGACAGCGGTATCCAGAACAGCGGCTTCACATTCTCCTACCAGTTCAATTCCGAGGGAACCTTTCCCTACTACTGCAGGAACCACGGATCTTCCTACTCCATGACAGGCACTATTACCGTGACCGGAACGGTAGGCACAGACGACGAAGGGAGATCTTTCATTGAGGGGTTCGGCCTTATGCAGAATTATCCCAACCCCTTTAACCCTGAGACGGCGATTGAATACATTCTGCCGAACGCCAGCGACATTACCATTGTGATTTACAACCTGAGTGGAGAGGTTGTGGAACTATTGGTTGAAACGAAGCAACCTGCAGGCTACCATAACGTCACATGGAACGCTTCTAACATGGCAAGCGGAATCTACTTCTACCGCCTCCAAGTCCGCCAAACTGATGTCGGACAGGCAGGCAATTTCGTCCAAACGAGGAAGATGGTGCGGCTGAAGTAGATGGTAGTGTAATTAATTCGGGTTAAGACACAACCTGATAAAGCTTTGAATAATCTACATAACATATTATTTTGGATGTTGGGATTATCTAAAAGGTTTAGAGCACTTTTCCTGGAATAGATAGGATAGCCCCTAATTAAGATTATTAAATAAGGTAGTAAAATCTCATGGACCGATATTTGGTTGAATCGCCACATGACATTGGTGAATGACACAAGATATTGAGCCAAGTTCTGGCTCAAGGCTATCTCTCCCATTTTGATTGGGGCTGCGATGATGACGAGCATTGCGGCTGGGCAATAATTAAAGCAGAGAATCGCTCGATGGCGCTGATGTCTGTTCCTCCTCTGTTGCGGGGTAATGCGCGAGCTATCCGATTGACAAGAATGTCTTCTAAAGATATTAACGACGTTAAGGCAATGCACGGGAAGAAATAGACCGTAGAATCTGATTTAAAGTTCAAAATACCTCACTACTCCAACGACCCTTTGACCTGCCCCCAATAATAGGTCCACTAGTTATGTTACACATTAGGCCTTTATATAGCACTAAATATCTCGC
>SORU01000037.1 GCA_004402915.1 Fidelibacterota bacterium MT.SAG.2 | reverse complement strand
ATTCATGCATCTTAAATTTGGATACTTTCTCATATAAACTGTACTTTGATTCTTCTCTCAAGTAAAGATACTTCTTAATGAATTGCTTAAACCAATATTGGACTGTAATTACATGAATTGCACGAACACTATTAAAGATATTTTTCCAATCTATAATATGTACATTACCGATCTCTTCGGTTAATTGGACAACCTGTTCACGCTTAAACCCCCAGTCATAGACAAATAACCTGGCTTCTGGATAATATATTTGTGCCTGCTTCATCGATAACAAAATACTGTCGAAGAACTTCTCATCACCCATGATCACGAAATTTAAATCGTCCATTAAAAGCCTCTAAATGAAATGTAATAAAATCGGTATCTTGATCTTGCTGAGGAGTAACTCGCGCTCACCTTGATCAAACACTTTATTATCTGTAAGCAAATATAAATAAGCGATGCTACTAAATAATATCAGGATCGTTGCCCACATAAACGAAATTGAAAGATACTCGATCACTCCGATACTTATAATAATCGGGGTCATATTAAAGAGCACTTTCCCCAATGCCTTCCATGGAAAGGACAATCTAATGTGATGGAGATATCTGTAAACAAGTGTAAAGTAGATAAAGATCCCTAGAGCGGCAGAACCAGTTGCAAGGGCGGCACCTTCAATTCCGTAACGAGGGATAAGGACAAAATTAGCCGCGAGGTTATATAATCCCCAGATCGTGGAATAGAAGATAATATTGGATCGCTCAATGGCTTGGGAAATAAGATAAAAAGGGTCAGATGCAATATGAAGAATGCCGAAACCCATAAGTATCCTGGCCGCCTGAACGGAAGAGTTATATGCTTCTCCATAAACCATGAGAATGAGTTCGCTTACAAAAAAATATAAGATCACTATTACAGGAAGCATAATGATCAGGTTGATCTTTTGAAGAATGATATAGTTGCGAGAGATATCCTTGTATGATCTGCCAGTTTCAAACTGTTTTACCAGACCGGGCAGAAGAACTCCAGAAAGTAATCTACTAGGAGAAAATTTACGTACAAATGTGGGAATCACAGTAGCGATACCATAGAAAGCCACCTCAACTGTACTCATAAAATATGCGATCATAACACTATCCACCGCATATTCTCTAAAAATTTGACCTGTTGAAAACAGATAATTGTATAGACTATATTTTGTCACTCGTTTTGCTGGAAATAAAGAGGGTATTTTTGCAGGAGCACTGCTCACTTTAATATTATGTAGAATTTTTGATAAAAAGAGAGGTAGATAAATTAAAAACTCAATAAAAGTAATTAGCGCTAAAGCTCCAATTACCTCCGCTAAACCTTGCTCCGATAGGAACAGGTAGCTTACCAAGGCCAGCATTGACAGCTTAGAGACAATATTCACATATCCTACGATATATCTTTGAGAATAGCCCGTAAGCAGAGCGCGACCGATGATATTATTTATCAGGTGGAAAAATATGTAGGGGATGATCAGCGGCAGAAAACTGTCAAAGATCACCCGAGCATTGATCAGGTCTCCTATCACGTTTCCAAAAATTACGAAAATCAGAAATATCAGCGATAAACCGATACCGCGGATCAGCAGGGCACCTGACATGAGTTTGTTCACGTTACGATACCCTTCCTTACTTAAAAATTCCGGTACAAATCTTGCGATGCTCATTTCTAACCCGAACGAACTGAAATATAAAGCAAAAATAAGTACACTTCCCATGAGCCGGTAAACACCATAGTCGGATTCTGATAAAAAGCGAACCAGCAGAGCGGAGATCGCGAATGCCGATACTGCTGTTATGGCTTGCTCAATATAAACGACCAATGTATTCTTGACTAGATTAGACGCCATGTATCAATTCCATACTAGTTTCACTTTGAATTGTAAGGTGATATATTCCATTTTACCTGGTCTAGGTCTTTCGTCCGTGATATTAGCTTTTATTTTAGAATACACTCCCAAAGTTAAATTCAACATTAGCGACTTATACCTATTTACACCCTATTCAACAATTTGAACTAAGATCCCATCACTCAATTTGTAAGATCGACCACACTCACATGTTTTATCTTCTTTAATTCTTTTAGCACATTTACACACAAATCCAATAACTTTACCAGGATTTCCTACAACAAGTCCGAAGTCAGGTACATCTTTTGTTACAACCGCCGCCGCAGCGACGAAGCAATACCTCCCAAGACTTATTCCTCCTATTACGGTTGCATTCGCACCTATTGTGCATCCTTCTTTAAGCTCTGTACTTAATAATTTACCTGGTTCTTTTTTAAACTCTGACCGAGGGAAGAGATCATTTGTAAATGTCGCGTTCGGACCAATAAAAACGTCATTATCTATTCTAATACCATCCCAGATTGAGACTCCGTTTTTGATAGTTACCCTGTCCCCAATTATTACATTGTTTTCGATGAAACAATGAGCACATATATTACACGATTTACCGATCACGGCTCCTGCAAGTATGTGTGAAAATTCCCAAATTCTCGTACCTGCACCGACCGAATCACTATCGACTATGGAACTCTCATGAATAAAAACATTTAATCCAACCATTTAGCACTTCCATTAAATAATTTTGTGTTTATCAATTTTTAATAACAACTGTCAAACTCTGCAACCCTCAAGTACTTTAATGACCGATTCAGCATGATCAAGATCGGTCAGACATTTTTCTCTTCCCGCTATAACAGAAAAAAAATGCTCTATCTGAACTTTCAACGGCTCGGTCCACTTAAATATAGGTACATGAATATCGCCCGAAGGATATGTATATTGCATCTTTTCAGATTTGTCGAAGTCCATTGCCTCCCCAAGTACGGCAAGCTTATCGATACCTTTATCAAATATAGTGACTTTATTATCACTTACATCGTCATATACGATCATTTTTTTTGTTCCTACTATTGTAATACGTCGTGTTTTATGCGGTTCGAGCCAACTTACATGGATGTTGGCAATAATATTTCCAGGATATTTTATGTTTAGAAATGCGACATCATTTATACCATCCTGAACGTAGTCCATCGCAGCGCAAGATATAGACTCAGGATTGGCTCCTTCCAGCCAATATTCGATGATGCTGATGTCATGTGGCGCTAAATTCCATATTACATCCACATCTGATCGTATGCGACCTAGATTTAGCCTCTGACAATAAATATATCTTATTTCTCCGATACTATCCTTTTCCAGAAGTTCTTTAATATAACGCACCGCGGAATTATATAAGAATGTATGACCAACCATAACGATCAAATCCTTTATTTCTGAAATCTTTCTGATTTCATTTACCTCCTTTACCGAAGTTACTAGAGGTTTTTCTACCAAAATATGTTTTCCTGCTTCCAAAACTGCAAGTGTAATACCAAAATGGGATTTGACCGGAGTGGCCACGACCACCGCATCGATGGTCGGATCATTTAAAACATGGTTGATATCATCAGTAATTTCGATTCCTGGATAGTTTTTCTCAACAAACATTTGTCTTTCCCTGGATATCTCAACTACTCTTTTCACATCACACGAATTACTTAGCCAAAGATTACGTAAAAGATTCGGGCCCCAATATCCTACTCCGATCTGTGCTACATTAATTTTTTTCATCTATTAGTTTTCCTATTATTCTTATCAATTTCGATCGTTCTTTATCCCACTGATATAACTTATTAAATTCGCCAGCACATTTTGATAACTCCCTTAGCCTATGAGGATTCAAAATTAGCATCTCTAATTTATCCGCGAATGAAGAGGGATTTCCCGCTTCATAATATTCTAAGTCATTCTCACCAAAATAATATGAAATTGCTTTATTCTTGATCGAAAGAGCAGGCAGTTCAAGGGATGTATATTCTAACAGTTTTAGGGGCAGCATTAAATCGGTTGCCGCATCGGCACGGTAGGAAACTATCCCAAGGTCAGCTTCAGAAATCAGTTGCGGAATCTCATCGAGAGGTACTATCCCATGGATTTTTACAAATTCTGAAATCTGCTGCTTTTCCACCATATTCTCTATGTTTGAAACTTGATCACCCTCACCATATATATCCAATCTGATATTCGGAAATTTTGTTTTGATCTTACCGATTCCTTCAATAACAACCTCAAGAGCGAACCTTCTTGCTATCGTTCCGTGATATATTAGCCTAAATATATTATCCTTTTTATCTGATTTTCTGAAATTCAAAGGATCGAACAGCTTCCGGTCAGCCAAATTTGTAATCTCGGTTATCTTCCTCTCAGGTATTCGATGAGTTTTGATCAGGAATTCCTTTTGTGGAGTGTGGACAGTAAAAACTTGGTCCACAAAAGCAACCGACAGTTTTTCCTCTAGTAATAAAAAATAATGTACCAATTGGGACAGTCTACCCGGAAATTTGGTCGCGAACAACTCTGGCATCGAGTCGTGAATATCTAAGATTATCTTCGTTCCCAGAAATGAAGGTATGAGTGCTGAAAATACAATAAAATTAGGCATGTTGTGTACGTATATCAGTTCATAATTTCGTCTATACTGTTTCCCGGAAAGCTTGTTAAAGATTATAAAGAAGAATTTAAAATATGATAAAATATAAGCAAAGGTCGAATCACCTCGATATTGAGAGATTGCTTGATGTTTGACTCGAACACCTCCTATCTCCATTACAGAAGACTTGCCCTCCTCACCCAAAACATAAACATCTATTTCATATCCTCCCTCCACTAAGGCCTCAGATATGCGCCTCACTCTAGGATCTATTAAATAGTTTGTATATGCTATGACCGCAATTTTTTTGTTATTATAATCATTCATTACAGCACCCAATAAAGAGCAATTCATTCTTAAGCACAATCAATCTCGTTTCACTTTATTGAAATAGAATTCTCCATCTGACGATATTTATTGTTCCTCGTAATATATTATTGACCTATTTTAATATCAACTTCACCAAACCTTTACCCAAATCAGTTTTTTGATTTTGACACCCTCACACATAAGTGGATTAAGGTATATAAACATTCGTAATTAAATTACGACAAATCAACAATCCTTTTATAAAAAAATATAGCAATGAATCTGATAAACTCCTCTCCCTGAAGTTTCCCCCAAAAACTGGACAGGTACTTAAGGTGGAATTAACTTAGGTAAATTCCAGAAAGGGGAATAGATGAAACGAAAGCGATATAGTTCAAAATTCAAAGCGACAGTGGCTTTAGAGGCAATTAGGGGATTGCGAACCATAAATGAAATTGCATCGGAACATGGTGTTCATCCGAACCAGATTAGCCAATGGAAGAAGAAAGCATTAGAGTCGCTCCCTGATCTGTTCACCGGTAATAATAGAAGGTCACAAGAGTCTGAAGCACAACTCAAGGATCGGCTATATCAACAGATCGGTCAGTTGCAGGTTGAACTGGAGTGGTTAAAAAAAAAGACGGGATATGACATTTGAGCAAAGGCGCGACATGATAGATATCGATCATCCCAAAATATCAATTAGCCGGCAGTGTGAACTGCAAGGACTTAATCGATCGACCTTTTATTATCAATCCAACGGTGAGAGCGAACTGAACCTTTCGCTGATGCGCCTGATAGACGAGCAGTATACCAGGACGCCGTACTATGGCAGTCCTAAGTTAACGGTCTGGTTAAGACGTCGGGGTTATCAGATAAACCATAAGCGCGTGGAACGATTAATGAATAAAATGGGGTTGCAGGCTGTATGCCCTAAGCCGAATACGAGTCGTAAGCATGCTGATCATAAGATTTATCCCTACCTTCTTCGTGGTGTGGAGATCACTTCCCCCAATCATGTGTGGAGCGCGGATATTACATACATTCGGACAGCTGTTGGTTTTCTGTATTTGACAGCCGTATTAGATTGGTTCAGTCGTTATGTTCTTTCCTGGCGGCTCTCAAATACATTGGACACTTACTTCTGTGTGGAGGCGCTCCAGAGCGCTTTGAGGTTCGATCAACCAGAAATATTCAACACGGATCAGGGCACTCAATTTACCAGTGGTAGATTTACCGGTATCCTGGAGAAGCGAGAGATCAGCGTAAGTATGGATGGTCGAGGAAGAGCTTTGGATAATGTATTTATTGAAAGACTCTGGCGGACTGTAAAGTATGAAGAAGTATATTTAAGGGATTACAAGACGATGAGTGAAGCCTATTGGAGCCTCGATGAATACTTCAGGTTTTATAATACCGAAAGGTTTCATCAGGCGCTTGATTACCAGACTCCTTCCGAGGTCTATTATTCAACCTGCCCGACTGATGCCAAGCGGGAAAGAGAAAATGCTCAGATAAAGAGAGTAAAATTGTAGTTGACAATGCATAGAGTCCACCTTATTTTAAGTCGAATTCTGTCTAAAGATGGGGGAAAGCTCACCCGTAAAACATATAACCCTTAATTTGCTACTATTATTTATTGGCTCGGTCGATAGCATATAACTATAACTCGCCCAAGAGGGTTAGATAAACTTCATGCATCAAATCTGTTTTTATAGTCACTCCATGTAATTTAGCTTCCTTTCGACCATTTCGAACCAGTCTATCATAGAGATCTTTGTCTTTAAAGAGATTCCGTATTTTTCTTTCATAACAGTTATAAGAATATTTTTTGCAAAGCAAACCGTTATAACTATCTACAATAAATTTATTTAATTCCGGAACATCGTTGGAAATTACAGGCGTACCATAGAACATCGATTCAATAGCCACCAAACAAAACCCCTCTTTTTCTGATGGAATAATTGTCAGATCATGAGTCATATAGTATTTTTGAAGCTGATCCCTGGAGACAAATCCTTCAAATTGTACCGTGTAGACTCCTTCATTTTCGGCATAGTTCGAGTATTCGTCAACATCACCCCATCCGACGACAGTAAGAGAATAATCATCTCCTAATCTTTTCATTAATCTGATGGCAAATTCAATTCCCTTCAGTCTGCTTATCTTACCTACATAAAGCAATTTTTTCATTATGCTGATTTAAATTTTTATACCTAAGTTAATAACATGAATATTTTGTTTGTTAATGCCTAATCTTTCTATCTCTTCAGCGAGATCTATTCCAACGCAAACTATCGCATCCATTCTTTTGAGCATTATTTTAAGAACTTTTTTCTGAAACGTGTTCTTTACCAAATTCAAATCACTTCCATGTAATGTTACTATGAACTTTTTTTTGAGGATGATATTGATAAGCCATAGCAGAACAAAATTTACGCCCATATAATGGGTATGAATTATTTTGATATCGTTTACAATTAGTGCCTTTATTGTCAAAAGCATCAGTGAAAGATATTTATAAGTCTTGGTGATATAATTACTTGCAGACATAGATTTAGTGACCAGAACAAGTTCATCACCATATGATTTAAACTGGGCATCGATAAAATCTTTAACAGCCATGCCGATATGAGGAAATTTTTCTGATGGGTACATAGAGGTAATAATGAGAATACTTTTTGAGCCAATTTTTGCCATATAGTTTAATGCTTAAAGAGATTTTTAGATAATGATATTTCGACCTTCATCCGTTTAATTTACTAATAAAAAGTTCTAAAAGGGAAAGGTTAAAGGCGGCATATACTTTATCGGCAGATTCAAGTGCATTAAAAAGAACTTTATCTGACCACGTACGATCCGATCATAGAAATAATGAAGCCAATTGAATTTTATTGATTTGTTTGATTTACTAAAATCGGTCCATTCACTGGAATATGTAAAAAAATGTTTTATCATTGAATTCATCAGCGTTAGAATACTTATTTATCTTGTTTACATCAGGTGAGAATAGCATCCTACGAGAGTACCTGAATCCCATAATGTATTTCAATATTGTAGCACAAATACATATTATCCTTACAAAAGGGTCCTTCGGGAATTGGATACCTGTCTTCACTATTATTTCCTAATCCAATATCGATTAATAGCAGTTGTATTTTCCTACAATCACTCCTTCTACAATAATTCCTATTTAAGATCAAATTTAGTCTGCACTAATAACTTTTCCACCTGATTTTAATGAACGAGAAGCTAATTCTAATATTTTCACTACATATAAGCCTGATTCTCCATCACTATCAGATCTATTACCGGTATTGATACATTCAACAAAATGATTCGTCTCGATCTTAAGCGCTTCGGTGTTAGAAATATTTGGAATATGCACATCACCGATTCGGTATTGAATCAGTGTCTTATATAATGTCTCCCTGTTGTTTTTAGATACAGTAATTCCTTTATCATAAATCTTGATCTTCTCTGACGGTTGTCCGTCATCGAATATTAACATTTTTTCGTTTCCTCCGATGAGAATTCTTCTGATCTTCATAGGTGCTAGCCAATTTACATGAAAATGAGCTAAAAAATCATTTTCGAATTTAACCGTCACGTAAGCGATATTCTCTAATTGCGAAGGAGTATGGCTAACCCCTTGAGCGGACACTGATTTGACTTTCTGACTATTTAAAATGTACTGCATTATGGATATATCATGCGGCGCCAAATCCCATACAACGTTAACATCCTGCTGAAACAATCCGAAATTTATTCTAACAGAGTCAAAATAATATAATTCGCCCAAACCTTTTTTATCGAGAACTTCCTTTATCTTCCGAACAGCAGGGGTATAAATAAATGTATGATCAACCATAAGAGTAAGATTTTTTTGTTCAGCTAAATTTATAAGTCCCTCTGCCTCAGCTACCGAACTAGTCATAGGTTTTTCTAATAGAACGTGCATTCCAGAGATTAATGCATTTTTTGCGAGTTCAAAATGTGTTGAAACAGGGGTAATAATAGCAACGGCATCAATCGACGTCTCTTTAAAGAGCGATGTTGCATCCTCGTAAATATGAACATTCGGGTATTTTTGCTTTGCGATAGCCCTTCTATTCTCATCTAATTCCGCAATTCCTACCAACTCTAACCCGGAATTTTCTTGAAAATTTCGGGCAATATTGGGTCCCCAATATCCAAATCCGATAATTCCGACTTTTATCAAATATCCTGTTTCTTATTAATATTAACTTAACCACTAAGTAGAATAATATATTAATATATCAAAATATTTTTGGAGATTCAACCAAAAAACGGTTGGAATTACAGTAAAGTGTATCTCAATTTATTACATCGGTTAGTCCGATACGTTTTTACGACATACAGTCAATCAACCCCCACCTTTCCCGTTAAACATTATGGCTATAGTCTTTAGAATGAGAAATAAATCTAACCACGGAGTTGCATTCTGATTATAATATAAATCCATGACAATCATTTCGTTATGAGTCACTTTACTTCTTCCATAAACTTGCCATAAACCGGTTATTCCAGGTAAAGTCGCATTCCTACTTTTTTGCCAATTATCATAATGCTCATATTCATACTTAAGGCATGGCCTTGGCCCCACTACAGCCATATCCCCTTTCAACACATTATAAAATTGAGGAATTTCATCAATACTACTGCTTCGCAAAAAGTTTCCTATCGAAGTAAATTTCTTTTCATCGACTACCTTATTTTTCCTCTTATCATCATTGCTACTTTTTGTAATGAAATCCTTCATTCCCGCTTCTATTGATTTACTTTGATCGCTACCTACAAACATCGTTCTAAATTTATAGAGAATAAACACATTTCCATCTTTACCTATACGTTGTTGCTTGTAAATTACAGGACCTTGTGAGGTCAGTTTGATTACAAAAGAGAGCAAAATTAAAAATGGAGAAATGGTTATAAGAATAAATAATGAGAGGAATATATCAATAATTCTCTTCGGACCCTTCCATATTCGTGTATGAATTGAACCATTCATCTTTACCAGAGGAATTTTAGAATACTTTTCTAAGAATAGGTTATCAGGTATTATCTTATAAAGTTCACTTACAACCCGAATTGATTTGCCTGTTTTTTGACAAAGTTCGATTAAATTCATTAATTCTTCATAGTTCAAATCATCCATCGCGATAATCAATTCATCGATAGATGAATTCTTAACTATCGTCATTAAGTTACTTATTAAACCAAGATGGTTCAACCCTTGTAATATTTCGTCTCCTTTTTGCCCAGAATTACTGATAAATCCCCTAATCGTTACCTTAAAAATAGCTTCAGTAAGAAAATCATTAACTACAAATTTTGCATTTTTACCATTACCAATAATCCCTACATTCCAGTTATATAAACCCCTACTTAATAAATAATGAAATAATTTTCTGAATATAATTATTCTAAATATTGAAATAGTTATTAAGGATATCATCAAGTAATAGCTAAACAATAACCTTGACTCAAGTACAGATGAATACTTAAAAGTAAATTGCAAAATTATCACAAAAACTGCTCCAATTATCAATCCTTTAAGAAGCAATAATATTTGTGGAAAGATTTTTAATAGTATATTTACTTTGTACAGGTGGAATACTTGAAAGATAAAAAAATGAACTACAATTAGTAGGAGCACCAAGCAAATACGTAATGTCCAATCTACGTTATTCAATCCGAAGATAAATTCATTATCTGGAAATCTTATCTTAACAGCAAGAATATAAGATAATATTATTATCATTACGTCAAGAATTGCTACTATAAATTTATATTTTGGATTAAACAAGATCTATACACTTTTCGCGATTTAATTTGCCCATGTTATTTAGAGTACCCTTTAGGATATACGTCGATTAGTGTCATGACCATCTTCCCATTTACTGCACAAGGTATAATGAGAGAATTTTTTGCTACTATCAAGCTATTTCCAGTGTATTCAATCTCTTAGTTGGCTTTCTTTTCTCTCGATAGGACCTTGCATATTCAACGGGGCTAAGATAGCCCAATGAGCTGTGTGGTCATATCATATTGTATTCCATCTTCCATATTTCCAATGTCGATTTGACTTCGTCCATCTCTGTGAATCAATGCAGGCTCAAGCATTCCTGCCTTACCCGCCCGTTGAATGATTCTATGTATGCATTGTCCACTTTCAGCTGACGCCGAACACTGCCATCTGCTAATTGATCACTCATAAAATCTATACTCCATATATCATCTGCTCCTGTCGGTTCAACTCTAATATGTCTGGCAGCATAAGCCTTGTGTCGCTTAGGCTTCCTACGTTTTAATGTTAGTCCCTCTTCAACGTACAGTCTGTATATCCGTTTATGGTTTACCATCCAACCTTCACGACGAAGCAATATATGAAGACGCCGGTATCCGTAACTCACCCTCGAATACGCCAGATCTTTAAGGCGCATCCTTAGCAGTTCCTGCCTGCCCAGACGCGATTTATAGTGATAAGTAGACCGTGGCATCATAGCCACCTCACACGCATGTCTCTGACTCACTTCATATCCTTCACAAAGGTAGTCTACTTGTTCACGCTTCCGGACAGGCTTTAAGCTTTTTTTCGGAGGATATCCTGCAGCATCGCCTTATCTAAACTCAGATCGGCCACCAACTGCTTGAGCTTACGGTTCTCACCCTCCAATACCTTCAGCCGTCGCAGCTCCGCTATTCCCATACCGCTGTACTTCTTCTTCCATCGGTAGAATGTCGCTTCACTGATACCTAACTTCCTTGTGAGATCACCGGTCGATATCCCATTCTCCGACTGGTTTAAGATCGCTACGATCCGCTCCTGTGTAAATCTGCTTTGTCGCATCCTCTGGTACCTCCTTCATTATGCAAGTTAATGAGAAAACTCGCATTATAAATGGTCCAGTTTTCGGGAGCAGATCAATGCTTAATGTGTAACAGAACTAGTGTTCCAACTACTGGGGGAAGGTCAGTAAGAACTTTCTCAGGGACAAAACAATGATATTTGCTATCGTGGATAAGCACTCCAATCGATCTGGAGTAAAACGATGTCTCATATACTTGGTGTATCCTGTGGCCGTTACTACCTATGGAAGAGTAGGGGTAAGAGAATACGTGAAGTGGATTTTGCCAAAAAAAGCAACTTATCGATACATTAAAATATTGCCACTTGTAAAATAATTGACATTGCTTCAATTTGTTCATTCTCTAACTTTGTGAATAGTTTGATATTGTACGTATCTTCAAGAACAACTCCAAATCTTAAT
>SORU01000036.1 GCA_004402915.1 Fidelibacterota bacterium MT.SAG.2 | reverse complement strand
AGTGAGCAGCAAAAGGAGCAGAATAAACAGCAGCAAGAAGAAAAGAAAAAGTCTCGGGAAGAATATCTGGATATGTTAGAGGCGTTGGAACAGCAAGAGATGCAGGCGCTCAAGGATTACATACAGGCGCGCACCGTAAAGAAACGCAGCCCGGAAAAAGATTGGTAATGATGCGCTATAATTTATATCTGCTGACTCTTATTCTCTTCTCCTGGACAAATCTGACCGCCCAAAAAGTTATCAGATTAGAGGCAACCGTTTCAAAAAAAGATATGACCCTTTATGACAGATTCACTTACAAACTTGCGATTTACGGGGAAACACAGATAGATGTTCAGGAGCTTGAAATCTCAAATTTTGGAGATTTCAGCATTGTAGGCGGACCGTCTCAATCAACAAATTTTCAATTCATAAATGGTGAAATAAGCTCTTCGGCAACTTTTTCGTGGGTGCTCGCGCCGAAAAAAGAAGGTGCGTTCATTATTAAACCCGCCTCCATTAATTACAGAGGGAAATTGTACAAGTCGGAATCGATAAAGATCAACGTCACAAAAACGGGAAGAAGCAGTGCTACGGCGGCTAAAGGTTCACAACGATCAGGAAAAGGCGGTGTGGCTACGTTTCTTGTTGCGTCCGCTGATAAAGAAGAAATTTACAAGGGAGAACAGGTCAGCGTCACATACCGCATCTACACTAAAGTAAAATTGGTAAACTTTAATACTCCGGGTATACCGGAGGCAGTCGGCTTTTGGATAGAAGAGATTCCTCAGCCTAATCAACCGTTGGTGGAAGTAGAGATAGTGGATGGAGTCCGATACACCACTGCGATAGCGGCAAAGTTTGCCCTGTTCCCGACCCGTTCGGGAGAACTCACCTTAGATCCGCTCATGCTTGATTATAAAGAGCGGGTAAAGCGTAAGAGGCGTAACAGTATATTTGACGATTTTTTTGACGACTCATTTTTTGGGGGTTTTGCCAACAAAAGAGTAGTTTCAAATGAGCTGAAGATAAAAGTTCTTCCGCTGCCCGACAGGGGCAGACCTGCTGATTTTTCAGGGGCTGTCGGTCAATTCAAACTATCGGCGGAGATCGTTGAACCGGAGGCGAAAGTCAATGACGCCATAACTCTGCGCGTGAAGATCACTGGAGTAGGAAATATAAAATATGTCAAATTGCCTAAAATAGATTTTCCTGATGAAGTAGAAGTTTTTGAACCTGAAATATCACAAGAGAATTTTGTCAAACGAGGTAAGATCAGCGGTGAGAAGAAATTCGGATATGTGCTGATTCCGCGAAAAAAGGGGAAGATCGATCTTGGAAGGATCAGTTTGAGTTATTTTGATCCGGTATCAAAAGGATATAAAATCACACGCTCGAAACCGATTCAAATAGAGGTGGGAGAGGGAGACCGCCCCACACTGACATCCACTCCCGGATTATCGAGGGAGGAAGTGGCGATCCTAAGCAGTGATATTCGATTTATCAAAAGGGAACTGCCTGAATTCAGGGAATTGAATAAAAAATTGTATCAAAGCGGCTGGATGGTATTTTGGGGCATAACTCCGCTTTTCGCTTTGAGCGGAGCATTTCTATTCAGGAAGCATCTGGATCAGATGAGCACAAACGTTGCTTATCAGAGGAGAAGAAGAGCGTCATCGGAATCGAAGAAAAGGCTGAAAAGAGCGAAAGCCGCCATGACGGCTGAAGATTTTAAGGAATTTTACAGCGAGATAAGCAAAGCACTGCTCGGAGCGGCGGCAGACAGATTGAATTTCCCCGCCGCAAGCGTATCGGCGGCGGAAGTGTTGACCCGACTAATGGAAAACAGTAAGAATGTGAATTTAGCGGATGAGTTTTCAGCGGTTATGAAGAATTGCGAAATGGCGATATATTCTCCTGAGGGTTCAACAAGCGTGAATATGGAAGAAACCTATGAAAAAGCGACCGGATTGCTTGATAACTTACTGAAGGCTCTCTGATCATGAAGAAGCTCCTATATCTGATTCCAACGCTGCTTCTGGTCAATTCGGTTTTATCTGCGCAGACGGAAGTAGACCTGTATTTGCAAGGTAACGGTCAATATGAAGCGGGAGAATACGAAGAAGCTGTCAAGAGTTATATGGATATCGTGGAGATGGGCTTGGAAAGCCCCGAGCTCTGGTATAATCTCGGGAATTCATATTATAAGCTAGAAAGATTCGGCTACTCGATTCTTGCCTTCGAGAGGGCGAAGAAATTATCACCGGGTGATGAAAGCATCCTTTATAATCTTAAAGCGGCAAATCTGCTGTTAAAAGATAAAGTCACCGCTCCACGGGAAAATATGATAATCAGGTCTTTTCGTTCACTGCGCGATTTGGTGAGCAGTAACGAGCTGATCAGATTCTTAATTTTTCTTTATCTTGCTTCAATCTTCATATATGCGCTAACTTTATTCATGGTTCACGGAAAATTAAGAAGAGCTCTGAACTATTCCCTGATGATATTCGGGACACTGTTTTTCTTCACATCGGTGTTCGGGGGACTGAAGATCGAGCATGAATTGAGCAGCACAAGAGCTGTCGTCATGGTCGCGGAAATGTCCGTATCCAGCGCGCCTGAGGAGATAGGTGAGGAACTTTTCCTTTTGCATGAGGGTACTACGGTTGAACTCATTGGAGGGAGCGACAGTTGGGTGCAGATTCGTCTTATAGATGGGAAAGCCGGTTGGGCGCCTGCAGAAATGCTTGAGGTTATCTGAGTGTCAGTTCAACGGATTTTTATTTTCATTATTATCGCGCTTTTTCTGCTGACTTCGTTCGGATGCGCCGCCGGAACGGTTGCGGAGCATCAGGGGAAAAAATCAAAAGGAAAGTCGGTTCAGGGTTGGTTCGATCCGCTTGCTTTAGGAGATGATGATATAATTATCAACGGTCTTCCGATGCCCTCCTTTAACAGTGAAAGGGAGGACACAAGCGCAATTGATTATGAAGCGATGACTAAAGGATACAGGGTTCAGATCTATACAACTCAGACTCTTTATGAAGCTGACAGCATATTGGTGCGAGCGGATTCTCTGTTTTTAGGCGAGGCGTATCTACGCTTCGATCCGCCGAATTATAAAATAAGAGTAGGCAATCTGATATCCCGGTCCGAGGCGGAACAGCTTCAGCGATATGCCCGCACAGCAGGTTTTCCGAGTTCGTGGGTGTTGCGAACAAATGTTTTTCTGCATCCAAGGAAGAAAGAAGTAGAGCCACCCGAGTCTGAAGAAGAGTCAGAGCAATAATTTTTTTTATGATCAGAAAATAGACTCGATAATTGCCGAAAAATATTAATCCGAGTTGCCATCAGGGATCTCCATCTTCATCGATACTACAAAGCGTTTCTCAGGAGTCCGTTAAGTACCAAAAAATTATCCGTGGGATTGTTGTATTAGAAACGAATCGTTTATAAATTGGACTAAATGAAACTTAAAAACATATCAAGTATCGTCCGATTATTCGTAACTGTACTCCTTGTGATGTTTATTTATAGGTTTTTCAGCATACAATTGGATGACCTGCTGAGAGCCGTAGCAGACTCCGATAAAATGAAGTTATGGGCATCATTTGCTATTATGCCCTTGATTATGTTATTACAAATGACCAAGTGGTTTCAACTATTGAAATTAGCGGACGAAGAGATCCGGTTTACAGATGCGGCATCATCGCTTCTTGCCGGGATGACGCTTGGAATCATTACTCCCGCTCGTTTGGGGGAATTGGGTCGAGCCTGGTTTCTTAAAGATATTCCGCAGCTGAAAGTGGTAGGACTTACGTTAGTGGATAAATTCTACTCAACTTTGGCGTATTTTATTTGGGGTTTGCTGAGTTTGATTATATTTCTCAATTTGCATTATTCTCCGGCTCTTTTAACCAATATGATGCTGATAGCTGGGATTTTATTCGTATATATTCTCATCGGCAGCGCCGTACTCTATCCCGTAAAAGTAGGAAAAACCTTGATAGCAATTAACAAGAAGCTGTTCCGAAGAGAACAGCTGGTTGAGATTGCATCAATAATTTCTTCTGTTAAAAGAAAAAAGGTTTTTCTCTTAATAGGGCTTGCGACATCAGTATGGTTTCTCGTAGTAATAGAATTATGGCTACTTCTGAATGCGTTTTCCGAAGTAAAATTTTTCGCTGGAGCGATATCTGCCTCTTCAGCTCATTTCACAAAAACCCTCTTTCCGATCACATTCGGAGAGTTGGGAATTCGTGAAGCCGCTATGATCTATTATTTCAATCACCTTGGAGTTTCGGAGGTAGCTTCGGTCGCAGCCGCGCTGTTGATGTTTGCGCTGAATGTTTTTCTTCCCTCATTGGTAGGAGCCATATTCCTAAGAAGATTAAAAATCGGAAGGAAAGTAACGAGCTCAGGTGAATACTTTGATCAGGATCATGGGGAAGAGGAATGATCGGATTTCTGCTTCCCATCTTCGCTTACGTAGAAGTGCACTACAAATGGAAATGGTTCCCAAGCAGGATCTTCATGAGAAAACCGGAGGTTATAGCGGATCTTCCCATAAGACTTCAGCCGGACACCAATCTTCCGATACTTTGCATAATCAAAGATGCGCTGAGATTTCCAACTAAATTGAACAATATCAACATAACCATCAAAAGTAAAGATAGCGCCATATATAAAGAACTTATTCAATTTAACGGGATGAAAATCGAAGAACGGTATTGGAGCAAACTATTATTTATAGATTTACCTTCCGAAATCAATGGAAAAATCGATGTGACGGTGAAATTTGATCTCACGGATGAAAAAGGTGAGCGGTATCAGGTAATAAACGACAATTTAAAAGGATTGCCGCCCTTAGAGCTTACGGTGAATCTGTCCAATCAGGAATTACCAAAGTTAGACGGTTGGCATTATGGCGATTTTCACACTCACTCTGAATTTACCGACGACAAAGTTGAGTTCGGTTCACCGATAAAATCTTCTTCTATCCTATCATCGGCACTTGGTCAGGACTTTTTTATTGTTGCGGATCATTCGTATAATTTGGATAACTCGATGGAATTTCCTTTTGAGAATGATGCAAGCCTGCCTCGCTGGAATGCCTTGCAGAAGCTTTTGAACGAGTACGAGTCAAATGATCATTCTATTCCTATCCGCGCGGAAGAAGTTTCGTGCGGGAATGGAAAGGGAGAAAATGTACATCTGTTGATACTGAATTCTCCAAAGTTCATCCCCGGTAATGGAGACTGTGAAGATAATTATCCTGACAGAAAACCAACGATGTCTATAAATGATGTGCTTGACCTGATGGGGGATGAGGCGATAGCAGTCGCCGCTCATCCGCTCGATAATCCTTCATTGGGACAAAAAATTATATTTAACAGAGGTCAGTGGTCAAAGGAAGATCTCAAGGATGAGAGGATCATCGGTCTCCAAATCCTGAACGGTCTTCCCGACAGAGCATTTCATGACGGGCTTGAGCTCTGGAAGGAACTTCTGCTTGAAGGGCATAAGAAGATAATTCTCGCGGGGAATGACGCTCATGGTAACTTCAATAAATTCAGGCAGATAAAGATTCCATTTCTTTCAATGCACCAACACGATAAGCAACTGTTCGGACAGGTTCGCACCGCTCTTTTATATAGCGAGAAAAATTCAGCTTCTATCCTTGAGGCTATAAGGAAAAGAAAAGCGCAGATCAGCACAGGACCGATCTCTGACATTACAATAGTGTCAAAAGAAGGTGAACTATTCGGAATTGGGGATGAACTGAGTTTAGAATCGGGTGAATTGCAAATCCAAGCCGTATCATCCAAGGAATATGGAAAATTAAAAAAAGTATCTGTTGTGGCAGGCGATCTGACCACTAAGAGAGAATCGGTTTTGCATGAGTTCACTGAATTTGAAAGCGACTATAGTTTTGAAAAGAGCATGTCGATAGAATTTAAATCAATAAGCTATATCAGAATGGAAACATTTACAGATGGAGCGAACAAACCATTCTCTTTTACGAATCCTATCTGGATCAAAGATTCAAATTAATTCATAAGATGTTCGTAATACTCTTCGACTTCGGCTAAGCTTATAAGATCCATGAACGCCGAAAAATTAAAGAAGGTCACCAGGTATCTAGTATCTTTCACCCAATCGGGAAGATATTTAGGTTCTCTGACCAAATTGTTCAGGCTCAGGTCATAAATAATAGGTACGGATTCTGCCGTTAGTTTCCCGGCAAATAGAAATCGGACCAGCTCGGGTCGATTTTTCTTCATCGCTACATGCACGAAGTGATGAATTTTCACAAAACCGTCAAGATAGGATACATCTTTTGTGAAGGGTGCGCCTCCTTGCATCAGACCGCCTCTGATGCATCTGGCGGCAGCATCAAATGCTTCGGATTCTAAAAAATTATGTTCGAGATAATAGTTGAACAGATCAATAAAATCAGCTCCGTCTTCGCACATTTTAATTGCAATAGTACGATATGCGAGTTTTTTTACTCGTATCGGGTCTATCTGTTGACTCATGAATTCAGCAAAAACGGCTAACCCTTCCTGATAAATAGTTGTTTTCGGGGTACCCTTCGAGAGGAATTTAAGGGTCGGCTGCAAGGCGCCGTTCAGCGTTGTGGCAATATGCACTTCCCCTTCGTGGCGGACGAGCTGCTCGATCTGTCTATGGGTGTAAGTTGCGCTCTTTTTTAATTTAATATAATCCGCTCCGGCTGCGGCATCTGCGGTGAGCCTGTTAGAGATAATTACCTTTATTTTTCTTTTTGGGAAGAGTTCTCTTAGTTCATCTGAAAGCAGTGTTCTCGCGGCGAGCGCGTTCAATTTAGGAACATCCTTTTCCGAGTCGTATGGAGGAGTGAATCCTTCGAATGCGTCATTGATGTGCATTGCCAAATCATAGATGGATACTTTCCCGCCAACAAACTGTTGTCCGGGATATCCATATAGCTCCTTGGAATAGCGATAAAAATCAGCCGTTCCTATTGATTTGAGCATTTTGATCGTCAAGAGATACTCTTCACAGGCATTCCAAATAAGTTTTTCCACCGGTACTGAGCTATCAAGTTTTGACTGAATCTCGAGAAACATAGTTCTTCTCTGATCTGTGTTCCACCTGAGGGGAGGATATTCATATTTTGGCAGCCGTTTTTTCCTGCGGGAAAGAAAGCGTTTTTTGACATGGTCAGGAATATGGATAGAAGAAAGTATGCGGATCGGCTTTTGAGCTTTTACAAGCGCCATACTCATCTTCCGAAGGAAATACTTATACGATTTTTTTTTCATTAATAGCTGATACCGAGTTTACGAGGTGAGATGAAAATGGTCCGGTTATTTCCCCCAGAATTCATCAAGAACTTTCTTACGCTGCCGCTGCTTTTTCAATCCTTTCTTGATTTGTGAACTGAATTTTCCATCTACATCGAGTTCAAGCGCTTTTTCGTAGAACGATAATATATTATCAAAGTCCTTGTCGTCTTTTTTTAGATAGCCAAGAGCTTGGTAATAGTTTGCTTCGGCAGATAGAGGGTTTACTGCGGCGGCTTTTCCAAATTCGACAATGGCATCCCATATTTGCCACCGGCTCCCTTTTTTATATAGGAAGAGACCATTGGACATATAGGAATAATACTTAATATCGTTATCGTCTCTATTGTTCATTATCGCCTTATCCATATGTTTTTTTGCCGAAGAGTATTGACCTTTATCGTACGCTTTCTTCCCCTTCGTAAAAGCAGTTGAAGCGATTTTCTTTCGCTTCTCGATCTGTGTGCGACTCTTATTTACTTCTTCCTTAGGCCCGGAAACTTTGTCAAGGAGTCCCTCCGCTTTGCTCAGTTGACCGAATTTTATCAAAGCATTCGCCAGTCCCAATGAAGATTCCGAGTCGGATTCATCTAATTTATGCGCTCTATCATAAAGGGAGATCGCCTCTTCAATTTTTCCTGCTGCCAATTTTTGTTTCCCGTCGTCAGCAAAATATCGCTGCAGCGCGGAGGCGGCGTCTTTGTTATTCGGAGCAAGTTTATTTGCGATCTTGAACTCTTCAAATGCAGAAGAGGATTTCCCCTGCGCTTGAAGCGTTTTCCCAAGTAAGAGGTGAGCATCGGCATTTTCGGGTGTGTTTTCAATGATCGCGTTCAAAGATTTTACGGCTGCTTTGTATTCACCGGAATCATACAACAAGTTTACCTCCTTTAAGACTCCGCTTGCACATGAGAGGAATAGTAAAGAGATAAGTGAGAGTGAAATTTTGATACTATTATTCAATTATTGGCTCCGTTAATGAATTAAAATGAAAGGGCAGGCACGAATGCCTGCCGCTAATTTCCAAATATGTAAATTTGGTAAGATCTATAGGACGCGATGGACGACCAGACCTACCATCAATATCAGTGTGACAATGATAGCGGCTACTCCATAGTTGCCATTCTTAATTTCCTGCCATTCGTCAATATCTTTAGAGAGCCAGTTGAAGACCATAAGCGCCAGCCCAACTCCGAATGCGAAACCGACTGATGCCACGACAGCCCAAATCAATGACCAAAAATATCCGGCTAATCTTGTCATTAAGTCTATTTCCATTTAAAACCTCCTTATTATTTTAATACCAGCTCACCTTCGAGCTTACAAATTGGTTTGTACTAATCTTCTTGTTCAACAGAGATAAGATGTCTTTAGTCTTCGCGGAGATCAGTATTCTCTCATCGTCTTTCCTGGATATAGTGAGAGAGATGTTGACTCCATCGACGTTTTCGTTTGTCCTTTGAATCGCAATGCCTGAAGCATAAAATCCTACGAGCATGACCCGGTCGATGTCCGTTCTTCTGGATTCAAGTGTAAGCATGAAGTGACGCTTTTCGCCCTCTTGAACAAATTTCATATGATCGTAAGATACATGAAGACCCTGTGTTCTGAAGACTTTTTGAACATTGTTAAAGAACGCAAATTCGTTCGCCTGGGTTGCATTTGAGAAGAGAAGTACAAGCAGCAATATGCTTAAGTTTATCAGCCGCTTATTTTTCAAAATGACTCCTCGTTAAGTATGAAGTTTTACTAAAATCAAAAGTATTAACGGAAAAAATCCATTTCAACTTCCGCTAATGATACGCCTCCGCTTGTGATAAGTCAAGTATATTTTAATCATATTATAGCAATCATTTGCCAATAAGAATATGGCTGATTAACTTCATAGATATGTTAATTATTTTTATAGATTCATGAATAGATATAAGAACACACTGACTGTTCTAATAACCCTCATCATTTTATCTGGCTGTGCAGGAATGAAGCCGTCTCCAAAGTATACCTCGGATAAGTCTGGAAGCAGAAAATCTTCTCCTGTTGCGAACAGAAAATCAAAAAATATGCCTCCCTTGTCTGTAGCAACAAGACTCAGCTCCCCGATAAAATTATCTATGCTCAATTCGATAAACAGGTATAAAGGAGTTCCGTACAAGTGGGGAGGCGACACGATGAAAGGAATGGACTGCTCCGGATTCACAATGAAAGTGTATGGAGAATCGGCAAATAAGACTATTCCGCATCACGCTGCTTCGCAATATAAATTAGGAACTAAGGTAAGTAGAAAGAGACTCAAGTTCGGCGATCTTGTATTTTTCAGGGACATAGAGTCAAAGGGCGTCAGTCATGTGGGCATATACATCGGCAATGAAGAATTTGTCCACGCAAGTCTCTCGAAGGGCGTCGTAACATCCTCCATGAAACAGCCTTATTACGCTAAACGGTATGTTTCTGCACGACGATTATTACGATAATTGAGCGCGAGTCAGGGCTTGATTCGCAGACACTCCTGACCACCTCGAAATAATATATAAACCCTTTAAATCCCTATAGGGTGCCAGGTGGTTTTTATCTCCTGTGTATCTAGAATTTGATAGGGATCCTGAGCTTTTTCTTTCGTCCAATCTCTCGTGTTTATGATGTGCGGACGTTTGACGTTCAGAGAGCTGTTTTCCATGATCCTTTTACTCTCTTTTTTATCATCACCGCAATAAATGACAGCGTTCACATCCATATGTGTGCTGAAATTATCCAATAACTCAGAGCGAATCCCCGTCAGCATGTTCACGACTCCGCCGGGGAGATCGGAAGAGTGCAGTACTTCGGAAAAGGAGACAGCACAAAGGGGTTTGGAATGAGACGCAAGAACTACACAACTGTTTCCGCCTGCGATAACAGGAGCAATAACTGAAATCAGTCCCAATAGCCCGCTCTCTTCCGGCGCGATCACAGCAACTACTCCGGTCGGCTCCGGAACAGAAAAATTGAAATGCGGTGACGCCACGGGATTGACAGAGCTGAAGATCTGTATATACTTATCAGTCCATCCGGCGTAGTAAATAAGCCGGTCGATCGAGATGTTGACCTCTTTTTCTGCCTTCGTAGTGGAATCGCCTTGAACTTTCAGTTCTGAAACGAACTGTTCTCGTCTGCCTTCAAGCATTTCAGCGATCCTGTAAAGTATTTGCCCTCTGTTGTATGCCGTTCGTCCGGACCATTCGGGAAAAGCTTTTCTCGCGGCAACTACCGAATTCCTGAAATCTTTTCTCGAACCCCGGCATATATTTGCGATCGGTTTTTTATCTTTCCCTTCTAACAGATAATATCGTCCCGACTCGGTCCGCGGGAATTTTCCACCGATGTAGATCTTATACGTTTTTAATACATCCAGTCGTTTCTTCATCAGATCAATTCCACATAGGGGAGAAGACCGTGAAGCCCGCCTTCTCTGCCCATACCACTCTCTTTATAGCCGCCGAAGGGTGAAGTGGGATCGAATTTATTGAATGTGTTAGCCCAGATGATGCCGGCGTTAATCTGTTTCGTAACCTTGAATATCTTTGAGCCTTTATCTGTCCAAACTCCTCCCGAAAGTCCATATGGAGTGTTATTCGCCTTTTCGATCGCCTCATCCACTGTTCTGAATGTTTGTATGGCGAGAACGGGACCGAATATCTCTTCCTGCACAATACGATGCGATTGCGAGACTTCCGTGAACAATGTCGGTTTGAACCAATAACCGGAATTCGGCAGCGTGCAGTTCGGTTGATAAACTGTGCCGCCCTCATCAATACCGGCTGAGACAAGTTCGTTTATTCTTTTTAATTGGGCTTTCGAATTGATAGCTCCGATATCCGTGTTTTTATCAAGCGGGTCACCGATGATGAGAGTTTCCATTCTGTTTTTCAATTTGTGTACTACCTCGTCTGCGATCCCTTCCTGAATCAGAAGCCGTGATCCGGCGCAGCAAACATGACCCTGATTGAAAAATATGGCATTTATGATACCTTCCACCGCTTGATCGATGTCTGCCTCTTCAAAGATGATATTGGCTGCTTTACCACCGAGTTCTAATGAGTATTTCTTCCCCGTTCCGGCAAGAGTTTTTTGAATATATTTACCTACGACAGTCGAGCCTGTGAACGCTATCTTGTCAAGACCGGGATGATTAACGATCGCTCTTCCGGTTTCACCTGCGCCCGTGATTATGTTCACGACACCCGGCGGAAGATCCGCCTCTTGAATTATCTCCGCCAATTTCATCGCCGTCAACGGAGTGGTTTCCGCAGGTTTGAGAACGACTGTATTCCCTGTCGCTAACGCCGGGGCAATTTTCCATGCCGCCATTAGAAGCGGGAAGTTCCACGGGATTATCTGACCGGCAACGCCCAACGGTTTTGTTTTTCTACCGGGGAAGGCGTATTCGAGTTTATCAGCCCATCCGGCGTAATAGAAGAAGTGCGCCGCGGAGAGGGGAATGTCAATATCTCGCGATTCCCTGATCGGTTTTCCGCCGTCAAGAGATTCAATGACCGATAGCTCCCTTGAACGTTCCTGCATTATCCTTGCGATCCGGAAGATATACTTCGAGCGTTCCTTTGCGGGCATTTTTGACCAATATTTATTGTAGGCTGTCCGGGCGGCTCTTACCGCATTGTCAACATCAGCCTTGGATGCCTCGGCGACTTTAGCGATCTTTTTCCCTGTAGCGGGATTTTCCGTCCGGAAATACTTCCCGTTTTTGGGAGCTACAAACTCCCCATTGATAAACAGATCATACTTATCATCCAACTTGATATGATCAGTGCTTTCCGGTGCGGGAGAATATTCCCAAACTGAGTTAAAATCTAATATTTTTTCCGTTGTAGCCATCGATTTAATCCTTAGAGAAATAATTTGCAGACTGATATACGCCTTCGGTTTGTTTCAAAATCTGCATAAGCAGGTCGTTTGCGAGTGAGCTTGCTCCAAACCTGAACAGATCGGGAGTCAACCAATCGACTCCGAGAGTTTCTTTTAACAGAACAAGATATTGTATGGCAGTCTTGGCATCACTGATTCCGCCCGCCGCTTTCACGCCGACCTTTTTTCCGGTCTTGAAGTAGTGGTCTCTGATCGCCTGCATCATAACCAAAGCTACCGGCTGCGTCGAAGCAGGTTGAATCTTGCCTGTGGAAGTTTTGATGAAATCAGCTCCGGCTCCGATAGCAATGTCGCTTGCAAGCCGCACATTATCAAGAGTATTGAGTTCTCCCGTTTCAAGAATGACTTTCAGATGAGCTTCTCCGCACGCCTCCTTTACCGAAGCGATCTCGTCGAAGACAAATTTGTATTCTCCTCTGAGAAATGCTCCACGTGATATGACCATGTCTACTTCGTCAGCGCCCATTCGCACTACACGCCGAACTTCGCTGAGCTTTGTTTGGAGAGATGTCATTCCGCTTGGAAATGCGGTTGCGACAGAGGCTACCTTGACGTTTGATCCACTTAAGCATTCAACTGCTGTCGGTACCATAGGCGGATATACGCAGATAGCGGCGACATGAGGCAGATCAGGGAATGAATCATGGAGGTGAAGCGCCTTATTACAAAGTTGGCGAACCTTTCCCTTGCTGTCCTTACCTTCCAATGTAGTGAGGTCTATCATACTCAAAGCTAACTTGAGAGCCGAGATCTTAGATTTTTTCTTGATACTTCGTTTATTAAGTCTTGCGACTCTTTCCTCAATCCCTATCTGATCAACAGGAGGAGGATTTATAAAATCCGAAAGAACCATGCGTCCATTATTGCTCATATTTGATTTAAGCCGTTCCCGTTAAGTACTATTCAACAGTTAACTAAAATAATATCTTGCTGTTAAGGTAAAAACTAACCTAATTACATGTGAAATTCAAGTTTTGGCAAGGAAAAATAGAGCATTAATCTTTGATCCATCTTATTAAAAGAGGGACGAGATTAATTTATCGGTTAAGGAGCAGGAAGTCATAAAGATAGGTCAATGCGGGGCAACCCCATAAATGCAACAATTTAGCAGTCGAAGCGTATCTAAATAAAGATAAAAACAGACGAAATTTGATAACCTGTCTCTTATACACATCT
>SORU01000035.1 GCA_004402915.1 Fidelibacterota bacterium MT.SAG.2 | reverse complement strand
ATATAAAGGCCTAATGTGTAACATAACTAGTGGACCTAAGATAGGGGGCAGGTCAATGGCGAGATAGAGAATAAAATAATTTTGGATGAATTCTTGGTTCCATAAAAAAATTATGACCTTTTTCCCCAGAAGTTGCAGCAGAATCAAAGTTGCGCATTTGGTAAAAATCAAATAACAAAAACATTGATTTAGCTCGACACTTGATCTCTATTGGTCTGGATTGGTCTACAGAATGGCAATTATATGGCAGCAATCCCTGTAAGTGCCTAAGTATCAAACCTAACGACGTTCTTGAAAACCGTTTCCCGTAAGGGAATGGGGGTTCTTCCAAAGGAACTCCCCTGGAGGAATCCCTCGCCCTCCGCATCTATAGATTCCCCTCTATTAAGAGGGGTGGCTCAACGGAGGTTGAGACGGGGTGTCTAAGAATAATCTGTGAACAAAACTGGGGATACGGATAAAATCATGGAAGTGTATAGAAGCGTTTAAAAAGCTATTAGGGGGTTCGCCCCTCTTCTAGCGGAGATAGGACCTACCGTAGGCGGGAAATCCCCCGCCTCTTAATGAAGTTGTCACTCAGTAAGCGGGGCCCTCTGTTCGATTGTCCATGATATAAATTGGTGATGATGAGCCGTCTTATTAATTTGCAGATTAGTACTATAATGCCTATATACCAATCTATGTTTTGGTACGAACGATTAGTGTTTAATATGAGAGATTTTCAATTTTAATATGGAATTACAGGATTATTTCAATAATTGCAAAGTGTACATCTGGAAAGAAACTTTCGCAGTAGTTAAATCAAATAAATCATTTCATGGCGCATTTGCAAATATTGTTGATCATAATGAAATCACTGTAATTATCGATCAATTGAAAATTGATGATCTGGATGTAATTGAAATAGAAAAAGGTTGGAAGATATTGACATTTGGTGTGGAATTGCCCTTTGAATTAGTTGGTTTTGTAGCACAAATAGCTAAAGAACTCGCTGATAAAAATATCTCTATATTAGTTATATCCAGTTTTTCCACAGATCATATATTAGTTAAAGAAAATGATTTAACTATAACAAAAAGAACCCTTGAAACTCTTGGTTGTATCGTAGAAAATAAATAATTTTCAATTCAAGATAGAGGAGTTTGAAGGGATTAAATTCCCCTATTAGTCTCAATTGGTCTCCAGAATGGCAATTATATGGCAGCAATTCTTGTAAGTACCTGAGCATCAAGCCCAACGACGTTCTTGAAAACCGTTTCCCGTAAGGGAATGGGGGTTCCCCGCCAGACCAATGTTGGGCTGGAAATCCCTCGCCTGCAAGGATGTTGCCTCGCTGGAAGCGGTGGCCCTCCGCATCATAAAATTCCCCTCTACTAAGAGGGGTGTTCCGTAGGAACTCCTACGGAGGATTTGATAATCGAAGATTATCTAAGACGGGGTGTGTCAAGAGTAATCTTATAACAAAATTGAAAGTACGGCAATAAGGTTGGAATGGTGAAAAATCTTTTAAAAGGTTCGCCCCGCCGTTGGCGGGAAGAAATACTCATGAAAACGAGAGCTTTTGAGACAGTAATTTTTGTCTTATAAACTGATGGTATTTGAAACACATTTTTGTGGCAATCCACATGCATATCGTGTAAGATTGTAGATAGTTGGCAACAGGACAATAAGTGAATATGATAATCTTTCTTGAAACGAAACGCGGGGATCTGAAGTAAATACAGTGGAGAGCATACAAATAGTGCAGCTAACCCGAAAAGAGATGATAAGTTATTGTGAATCTGAATATAAGGATCACTTAGTCTATCTGAAGCTTTCTGCGAGGGAAACCGATTCCGGGCGAAAGAAAATCCTTGAACAGCTTTCACAGCAGGAAGAAAAACATTTCCTGTTTTGGAAAGAGATTCTCGACGGATATAATCCGAAGCCGCACCCCTTCTTGCAAATTTTTATTCTGATTCTGCGATATGTTTTTGGTATTACATTCACTGTGAAATACATGGAACGGCATGAGAAGCGTATGATTGCTATATACCGCAGCATTCGTCCGCAATTTGACGGCGAAGCTGGAACTCAATTGGAGGAGATGATTGCCGATGAGGAGAAGCACGAGGACTTCTTTATAGGACAGATCGATGAAGGGGTTGTAAAATACTTAGGTTTTATTGTATTGGGTCTCGCGGATGCCATCATTGAAATTACAGGAGTCCATGCAGGATTTTTAGGAGTAACCAGCTCCACCACGATGGCAGGTGTGGCAGGATTGATCGTTGGTTTTGCTGCGGCTATTTCGATGGCGACAGCCGCCTATCTGCAAGCCAAACAGGATACAGAACGCAATTCCTTTACTTCTGCAATGATTACCGGGTTTTCTTACATCCTGGCGGTTGTCTCGCTTGCCTTTCCATACTTTCTATTTGACAGTATGTTGGTGGCATTCATCGCATCTCTAATCATGGCGATGTTATTGACGGCATATTTCACTTTCTTTACGGCTGTGATCTTTGAGCGCAATTTCGGTAAAGAATTTCTCGAAAGTACTTTGCTGACCCTCGGCACTGCTTTAGCTACGTATCTGTTCGGAAATTTTCTAGCCAGAATTTTCGACATCCAACCATTCTCATTCTAAGGCACACATATCCAACTGTGCCACCGACATTAGTGATACCACGGCATTTTGTAATTTGAATTCCTAAAAAGTTCTTGTAAACTTCTCATAATTTTCATAGATTGACCACATGGTCATTTCTAAGTTTATCACTCGCAAAAAGGCTGAAAAGCCTGAAGAAACTGAACAATTCAGCCAACTTCCCATTGAGAAAAAAGAACGGATCACAGAGGCGTTCATAAACGAATTTGCCAAAAAAGGATTCAGAGCTGCAAGCATGAACAAGATCGTCGAGCGTGCCGGCATTTCAAAAGGTTCACTCTTCAATTATTTCAATTCAAAAAACCAGTTATTCATGTATGTATACAAGGTAGCATTTGAGCGTGTCAAAGAATATTTACGTGAAGTCCGAGAAGAAACGAAAGACGAGGAATTTTTTACGCGTTTTCAGAAAATAATGGAAGCGGGTGTTACCTTTATCAAGAAACATCCGAAATTAGCGCGAATCTATTATCGGATCCTTTATACCGGTGATTCGCCGGAAGGAGCTACGATCTTACGGGAACTTCACGCTGAATCAATGAAATTTATCGGTTCTTTAGTGAAGCAGGGAGTGGAGAGAGGCGAAATTTCAGCAGGGATTGATGTAGATAAGGCTGCATTCATTCTTGAAAGTGTGTTAAACCGATTTTTGCAAGTTCAGAATCAGAACGTTCTCGATCCCTCTTTAAATCTTTATGGCGCAAGCAGTGAAGAATCTGAACGATGGATAGAAGAAATGGTGACTCTGTTACGGAATTGGATGGGAGAAAGTTCAAGTGATCCCGTTTAAATCTGTTAACTTCATTTTCGTTGGGTTATTTATTCTTTTTGTGATTTCAGGCTGTGTTGATTCCGAGAAAAACAGTAATACGAAAGAAATTGCCAAAATCAAGTTCGGAATATTACCCGTGATACAAGCCTTACCTCTATTCGTAGCAGCAGAAAAGGGATATTTTGATGATGCATCTTTAGAGGTAGAACTCGTTAGTTTCAGGTCTGCTATGGAAATTAATGTAGCGCTGACTTCGGGTCAAATTTCAGGATATTTCGGAGGACTGATCACTCCTGTCATATTAAAATCGAATAGTACACCTATTCGCATTGCTGCTTCGTTCACTAATACGGTTCACGATCAGAGGATGTTCGTAGTTTTACAACCACCAAATACGGAAAAGATAACTATTTCCGAGGCGGCGGAAATGGGAATTGCCACAAGCTCGAACACGGTCGTCGATTATTTCATTTACCTGCTTTTAGATGAAATTGAGCCCGGTCAAAGTACTGATTATAAAATCGTGGAGACCAAAAACATTTCCATTCGGTTGCAACTCCTGCTAAGCGGTCAGTTTGCCGCTGCTGTGCTATCAGAACCTTTGGCAACCTTTGCAGAAATGCATGGAGCACAGGTTATTGAGGATGATAGAGGCATGCCGTTTTCTATTACAACACTCTCTTTTACAGAAAAATTTCTAAATGAATCACCCGAACCGGTAAAAAATTTCCTAAAAGCGGTAAAAAGATCAATCGAATATATTAATGCCAATCCTGATTCGGTTCGTCAAATAATGAATACCAATGTGAATGTTCCGAAGGAGCTTCAGAATAGCATGGAAGTACCAAAATTCCCTTTCTCGGCGCTTCCCGACAGGGAGCAATTGAACAATGTGATCAGCTGGCTGAAATTGAAAAATATAATCAAAACTGATATCCGTTACGAGGATTTGGTGGTTCGTGAACAGTAGTAAGAGTCTTCTTAGAGTTGAAAATATAAGTAAGGTTTTTCCCAATGGTGACGAAGAAAAGGTTGTGTTGTCCGGTATCAACATTGATCTGGCTGAAGGCGAATCGATAGCCATAACAGGTCAATCCGGATGCGGGAAAACCACTTTGCTGCTTATTATGGCAGGATTGATATCTCCAACGTCCGGCAACTTATTTTTGAACGGAAAGGCTTATTCTGAAACAAGTAATGATATTGCCTTGGTATTGCAAGACTATGGCTTGCCGCCGTGGAAGACGGTTGCGGATAACATCAGACTCGGAGCGCTCCTTCAAAAAATTCCCGTAAGTGATAATGAATTAAAGAACCTGAAATCTCAGCTAAAAATCGAAGGCTTAGATCATTTATATCCTCATCAGCTAAGCGGCGGACAACGTCAGCGGGTAGCTATCGCGAGGATATTACTGCTGAAACCAAAATTATTGTTACTGGATGAACCATTTGGCGCGCTTGATGCGCTCACACGGGAACGTCTTCAAAAATTACTACTGAATATTTTCCGTCAACGCGGATTTAGTTTTATTATCGTAACGCATGATGTGGAGGAGGCATCGCTTCTCGGCAGACGAATTATGGTGATGGATTCAAATGGAGGTGGCATAAACACGGTTATAGATAATCCGGGCTTTTTGAGCGAAGGATACCGGGATACACAAGAATTCTTTGAACAGGTTAAACAACTAAGAGAAGTATTGAAAGCATCGGATTAATTATGCCGAGGTACATTTCATATATTGTCACATCAGCAACGGTTGTAGTAGTGTGGTATGCAATATCGTTGCAAATAGGAGCGCTCTTGTTGCCTGACCCGGTTTCCGTGCTGAGTCTTTTGCTGACAGAAGCGGGCAGCGCGCGGTACTGGGCTCATGTCGGGGCGAGTTCGTGGCGAATTTTTGCGGGAATGGGATTGGCGTTTATAATCGCCGTGCCGTTCGGGTTGGTCGTGGGCACCAATCCAAAGATAAACAAAATCGTTTCTCCGTTTATATCTATGAGTTATCCCGTTCCGAAAATAGTTCTTCTGCCGATAATTCTACTTCTGTTTGGAATCGGCGATGTTAGTAAGATCATACTCATCATGCTGATAATATTTTTTCAAGTCTTCATAACATCAAGGGATGCCGCACGAAATATCAATAAAGAGATGATTCTCTCTTTTAGATCGCTTGGCGGCAACAAACTGCAATATTACCGGCATATTGTTCTGCCGGCAAGTCTCCCCGGAATTTTTACGTCGATGCGTTTAGCGGCGGGCACGGCGGTAGCTGTCTTGTTTTTCGTTGAATCCATAAGCGCAACTCACGGGCTTGGATTATACATAATAGATGCATGGGGAAGAGCTGATTATACATCAATGTATGTGGGCATAGTCTCTATGTCTCTCTTAGGAATATTGCTTTACGAATTTTTTGAGATCTTAGAGAGAAAAACATGTAAATGGAAACATACTCAATGAAATACGGAACCTGGAATGATTGGGTTCAGGCGAGCCGCCCGCCCTTTTACATTGCGACGCTTATTCCATTGACAATGGGCTTTGTGCTTGCGGGTAACGAAGGCATCTGGCAACCGGTTAGATTTTTGATTGTTAATTTGGGCGCTTTTTTGGTTCACCTTGCCGCTAATGTAGGCAACGATTACTTTGACCATCTGCAAGGCAGTGATTCGGGAAGCTCAATCGGCGGTTCCCGCGTCATTCAGGAGAATAAGATATCCCCGGAAGTACTATTGATCTCCATAATTTTAATGTATACGGGTGCGGCGGCAATTGCGATATATCTAACGAGTTCGTTAAATCTATGGGGCTTATGGTGGCTTATTTCATTTGCTTTTTTGAGCAGCCTGTTTTATGTAGCGCCTCCGATTCGTTATGGATACAGAGGTCTTGGAGAGCTGTTTGTGGGGCTTAATATGGGTCCCGTCATGGTGTTGGGTTCTTATTGGGTAATGACCGGAATCCCAAGCGCTGAAGCCGTGTGGGTCTCAATTCCTGCCGCGCTGATGGTCGCTTTCATCCTTTACTATCAAAGTTTGCCGGATATGATAACCGATGAAAGTATCGGCAAAAGAACGCTTGCCGTCAGGCTCGGTAAAAGAGGAGCTTATTATGGCTTAATAGTGTTCGGAGTAATTATTTATTCACTGATAATTACCGAATATTTGATGGGAATATATTCGATAGTGATCTTGTTTTCGTTCATAACGATACCCCTCTTCATAAAGATACTCATGTTAGCAAAGCGGACTTCAGATTGGGTGGAATTAGATCGACATGGAATTTACGTCCGGCTTTTCTATTTGATAAATGGAGTAATATTGATTTTAGCGATTTTAAAAAAATAAAAACGAACAATAATAAATAATTAAAGAGGTAGAAATGGGAAATAGAATATATACAATAATTCTGTCGGTATTGGTGAGTATTGGATCGCTAAACGCAGAATCCGGCACTATCAGCGGAGTGATCACAGGAGAAAACGGTAACCCGATCGTGGGCGCTAATGTGTGGTTGAAAGGTACGACATTAGGCACGTCGACAAGAATTGACGGTAGTTTCAGGATAAACGGAATTCCGGATGGGGATTATGAGATCATAGCCGCTTTTATAGGAAACCAATCTGTCGAATTACCGGTCATGGTTGGCGGAAACAGTGTGGAGGTCAATATCAGTATGAAGAAGGGATCGATCTCAGGTGAGGAAGTAGTTGTGTCCGTCGCGCTCAGACCGCAGAAATTAGTGGACGCGCCGGGAACTATTTCGGTAGTATATACCGACGAGCTGCATAGAGGAGCCGGCTTTTCCTTTGCAAATTCCGTTCAAAACGTCAAAGGTGTGAATGTATATCGTAACGGAATTGACGGAGTCGGTATCAGCGCGCGAGGTTTTATGACGGCGTATAACTATCGTTTTCAGCTTATGACGGACGGAATGAACAGTATGCTTACCGGAAACGGTTTCTCCGGAACTCACATGAATCTTGCTTCCAAAGAGGACTTGGAACGAGTCGAAATAGTGGTCGGTCCGAGTTCAGCGCTGTACGGTCCGAACGCTCATAACGGGATGATGAACGTTATCACGTTGCATCCGAGAGATTCGCAGGGCGGGACGGTTGTAATCGGTTCTGGTCAGAACGAAATTGTCAATCTAAGAGGTCGTTATGCAGGCGTTTCGGGACCATTTTCGTATAAATTCAATGTGGAGAGTCTGACCGGAAAAGATTGGGATGATAATAGGCATTATTGGCTGGATTTCAACTCTGATGGAATCGAAGACGCGGGAGAATTCACGATAGAGGGGAATGAATATCCTATAGAACATCTCCGGGGAAGTGGGAACGTGTTTTATGACCTGAATACTGATATGGAATTAACGGGTGGTTACAGCTACTATAAATTTTCATCCAGGAATATGACTAATATCGGTCACAACATAATAAAAGACTGGAAGATGAATCGCTGGAATATTGGAGCGACACATCCACGGTTTTTCGCTCGGCTTTATGGTATGAAAAATGAATCCGGAGTGTATTATCAGGAAGATCTCAGAGCTCTTTTTCAGTTAATTATACCTGAAACAAGGCAACAATCGATAGACAGAAATAATTTAGTCGATAAGTCAACTTCTATAGCGGGTGAAGTTCAAGGAAATACGCGGATCGAGAAGATCAACCTTATCGGTGGCGTGAGTTGGGAACGCCAATCACCGATAAGTGAGCGTACCGTGCTTCTGGACAAAGGAAAGGATCCGATATCGGGCGTGGAGACAGGAGAGAATATAACGGTCGATCAGGTCGGATTTTACGGGCAGATCGAGCGTGAACTATTCGGCGATTTTCAGCTCACAACGGCATTTCGTTTCGACACTCACAGCAACTATGAAAGCCAGCTGAGTCCGCGATTCGGATTGGTCTGGAAAGGTTTACAAAACGGCAACATCAGAGCGACATGGAACCGCGCGTTTCAGGCGCCTTCCATCGCGCAGCAATATCTATATATTGCCATCCCTGGCTCGCGGTATCAGGCAGGAAACGGGTTAGGCTTTACATTGGCGAACGGAGAGATAATAAAACCTCTTGAACCTGAAATTAACGAGACATTCGAGTTCGGGTATAAAGGCACCCCTCTGAATAATCTGTTCGTGGATGGAAGCTACTATATCAGCAAATACACGAATTTCATAAGCGGATTTATTCCGGTGGGAAACGCAGTGAAGATGGGTGATACTGATCTGGACTCGTCGTTGCCGCTATTGACATATCTGAATTTCGGTGAAGTCACGTTGTTGGGATTTGATATAGAAGCGAAATACAGACTGAATGACAGTTATAGAGTGTTCGGCAATTTCTCCTTTGTTGACGCTTCCGATTTTGACAACGAAAAAGAGAAAGCAAAAACCACAGCCGACTCGCTAAAATATCAATTCTTCTTCTTTAATACCGCTGAGAGAAAATGGCATATCGGGATTGAAGGTAAGGACATAGGCACACCAGGACTTGACCTATCGGTTAAAGTGCGCCATGTAAATGAATATGACTTCGTTTCAGGTAAGTGGTTTGCTACTGAAGATGGGAAGGGTACAATTCCTCCGGCTGGAGCCGGGAATCCTTATTATAAGGATAACGGTCCGCTCGGTGGTTTCACACTTGTTGACTTGAACGTTGCTTACCCGGTTAACGAAAATATATCATTGGTACTGAACGTAGAAAATATTTTCGACGCGGAGGCGTTCCAAATGGTAGGTTCACCGTCAACAGCCAGACTTGCGATTCTTGAAGTGAAGTATTCGTTTTAATGTTGAAGAGTCTGATTATCGATATAAAGCCGGACTTTCAAAGATACTATTCACATAATATAATGGTGATAGGGAACTGACCCTCTCCCCAAGAGATGTGGAGACCTAATGCCACACAGTTGGTATTAATTCAAATAGCAGGAGCTAGGATTCAGACAGATAATTAGTCTCAATCGGTTTGGATTGGTATGCAAAGTACCAATCAGATGGTAGCAATTAAATGACAGCAATCTCTATAGATATGATACTGAGAAAATTATCAATCAGGAATATTGATTGTCTGTTAAAGCCGTATTAGATTGTTTCTGTTGGGAACCAATTAACTTATTATGTAAATGAATCTAAATTGCACAGCTAAACAACTGGGTAAAGTTCTTAGTCTGCTCTTAATATATTCATTGTCTGCCGATGCAAAGGATCTTGTGTGGGGATTTAATGCTCATCGTTACATTAATATACATGCAGTGGATTATCTACCGGAAGAGATGTCATTTTTTAATTCTCACCGTGCATTCTTGGAAACAAATTCGACCTATCCGGATAGCCCAGCGGATCCAAACCCCGGATATTTTCATTACTTTGATATTGATTTCTATCCTGAGTTTTTTAACGGAACATTTCCACACGATATTGATGATCTAATCGCAATATATGGTCTATCAACTGTAATTGATAATGGCACCGTTCCGTGGATAGTAGAAGAGTGGACGGACAGTCTGTCAGCTCTCATGGCAGCAGGTGATTGGGATAATGTTTGGCAAATCGCTGCGGACCTCGGGCATTATGTTGCTGATTCCCATGAACCGCTTCATCTCACACTCAATTTTAACGGAGGGGTAACAGGAAATTTTGGAATCCATTCCAGGTACGAAACTCAACTGATAGGCCGGCATTTAGCTGAAATATCATTACCGGGTGATACAAGCATAGTTTGGGAAAATATTATAGATTCTACTTTTGGTTATATAGAGCTGCTCTATCCCTATGTCGACCTGATCATTGCGGCGGACGATTTGGCTGTTGCGGTGGATCCGGACTATGGAAACACTTATTATGATTTGCTCTGGACAGAACTTGATTCCATTACGACTGATGCAGTTCAGAGGGGAATTATCGATCTGGCAAGTTTCTGGCGAACTGCGTGGGTCAATGCCGGAAAACCACTTCCTCCAGGTGTTTCTGTAAATTGGGAAGACAATTCGCAACCGAACGGTTTTCGACTCTATGATAGCTATCCGAATCCTTTTAATCCGCTAACCACAATCAGCTACAGCATACCTAAGGCATCAAATGTATCGTTGATAATTTATGACCTAATAGGACAGGAAGTCGCGCGATTGGTTGATAACAAAAAACCAGCCGGTCAACATAGGGTAACATGGGATGCGACCGATATAGCAAGCGGTGTATATCTCTACAGACTCCAAGTAAGTCCACCAACGGCTGGATTCGTGCAGACGAAGAAGATGGTGCTGCTCAAATAATAGTATTTTGGTCTTAAGTAGTTTGAATTGGTATGCAGAATGGCCTGCCAGACTGATGTCATGCGGGCAATCAGATGGCAGCAGATATGAGAGAGATCAGGAAGCATTATTGCTTGGATGAAGAGAGGTCATCGTAATCCTCTTTCAGAAGATTAACATAATACCTCCTGATCAATATCAAATGGCATTACATTGAGTCCGCTTCGTATACCCTTATACTTGTAATCATAGGATTAGTTTTAGCTATACTTTCTGCTTCATCAATGTTTTCTGCATTGATAATTGAGTAACCGGTAATTGCATCACGGTCAAGCGTAAGTTCTTTAGTTCCTGTTTTTGTAATTTCTCTTCCATAGCCGAACGGACTGCCGGTATCGACAAATTTGTCTCCAACTGATTCGAACCATTTGCCCCAGGCTTCACCTATTTCTTTGGTGGGTGTTACAAATCCGTAGTACAATAAAATAAATTTCTTCATTTTTTCTCCTTAGTTTTTGGTTTTATTTTTGGTTATTTCTCTGCTCAAATATTGAGCATAGTTTTCTAAAGTCTCTTCGTCGCTGCCCCAGTATGTGTGGTACTGCATCAGCCAATCTTGAAGACCGCGTAACGATTTCCGGTTGAGTGTCAGGAAATTCGTTCGCCCTATCTTCCTACGCAATATTAAGTTTGCCTTTTCAAGCAGTTTTATGTGCTTATGAATCGCAGGTAGGGATAGAGATCTAATTGAAGCAAGATAACTGATAGAGCAAGGCTGCAAACCTAATACATAAATTATCTCCCGCCTGTGTTTGTTGGCAAGGGCTTCAAATACAATGTCTAAATCCGGTTGTTTGTTAATCTTAGTCATAATACTTAACTTATAAGTTAAGTATAACAGTGAAAGGTCAACCTGTCAAGGTTTTTGTCGATGGACTTATTGTTCTATTGTCGGCTTTATAATCACCTTTACATAGATCAGCCTGCTGTATCTCATTAACGGTCAAGGTTGAGTGACCGAGCCACTTACTGATCGTGATAAAGATCCGCCCCTGAAGAGTGACACAGGGAATATCGAATCGACCTCGAGCTTCCAGTGACCATGAATCTTTTTACTTGATTTGGGAACTTTAAAGTTTAGTTTGAATGTATAAGATAGCTTTATATATTTCAGTAAGGAAGCTGAGGTCACTTAGATGATTTTAATTCAGATCAGAGACGATTTTAATTTATAAAACATTCAGGAAATATTGGAGGAATCGATGAAAACAACGTCATTATTAATAATACCTTTATTCATAGTTATGCTATTCAGCGGCTGTGAGGACTCGACTGATCCTCCAGTAGATGAAATTGATCCGGAAGGAGCCTCTGCAAAGGTTGAAGACGCAAACAAAGCTTTGGAGAACGAACTTTTCCTATTTATCAGTCAGATTGATGATCACCTAATAGATGAGCCGGGTAATATAGATTTTACGCTTTCAAACTCTCTATATAAAGAGGCTCTCGTAATGGATCCGGACAATTTAGACGCTAATTTCGGCGCCGGATTGACTGAGATATTGATAGTTACTCAGGACGCAGAGATCAAAAACGTTTTCGACGCTTGGGAGGCGTTTATAGATACAGGTACGGTTTTCGAACCTAAATCGGGCGGTTCAGCGATGTTCTCTATGTCCAATCTTTATCCGATTTTCATACCTAACAGCTCGCTGCCGGGAGTGAGTGAACGTGAATTTACCCGTTCGTATTTTAATATGATGAAAATGGGGGTTTCGGACCCGCCGACCATAGAGGATATACAGGTCGTGATCGAAGAGAATTTGATTCCCAAGCTGGTATTCGCACTTGAACGACTGAATAAAGTTGATTCCAATAGCGATTACACATTCACTATTACACCGAAGATGTTAGGTGATTTGGATGAAGACGCTCTCGAGTTAGACCTTACAGAAATTTTTCTTATGGAAACCTCTCTTAACCTGATCAACTCATTCTCATACATGCTGGTTGCCTATAGCTATAATTTCGACGCTTATGACAGCGCAGCGATAGTTAACAGTCTTTCACAGGGAAGCGGTTTCTTAGCTCTGAGGACTAACGGCGCAGCAGCTATGTCATTAGCAAAATCATCGCTGTTAGATGCATCATCGCAATTAGATGAGGCTATAGCTTTCCTAAAAGCCGAAACCGACGATCAATCCGATGACATTATCAAAATAAGTCCTGATGATTTGGAAGCGGCAGACCTCGATTCGATTGTAAAATATAACGCAGATTTCAGGGAATATCTGAACAACGGATGGACTCTCACCGAAGATTGGGATGACGATTTTACGACCGACGATGAGCCGTTGACACTGAAGTTCAGCGCACTTTTTGACACTCCTATCGTGGATTATAAAGCGCTTTTACCTGACTATACCGTCCGGGTCGAGAGGGATACATCCTATGATTACTTATACGACCACGGCTCAAGATTGCTTAATACAAATGTTACACCCGACTCCGCTGATTTTTATCGGTATAACAGAAATCACAGCGGTGGCATCGGATGGGAATCAACGGACGTTGATACAACCATCTCTATCCCGGGATTTGGAAGAGTGATTGACAGTCTCATCAACGCTTACAGGAACGATCCAGATATAACTTACTATAGTGTGAGCTTAAACTGGTCAGGGTTCCTGAATGAGGGCTCTAACCAGATTTCTGCAACGGTTAATTATGATTTTGAGTTTCTCGTTTTCGACAGAGAATTTTACACAGCCTTTGTGACTTTCGAAGCTGATAACTTCGATGAATGGATCTTCCCCAA